>JACNJI010000511.1 GCA_014382645.1 Verrucomicrobiota bacterium
GAGAGCGTCAGAGTTGAGGCCAGCATCGTGGCGAAAAACCCTGACCGAGATTTATCAACACAAGGCACAAATGATCCGTCCCGACATAACTGTGGTGAAAGCGATCAGCCTCTTTGCGTGATAGAGCCAAAACTTGTTGGGCTCTAGGTGTGAAATTGCTCATTGGCTCGGACATACTTGGACAAAAATAACCGTTAAATACCTATAAAGTCAACCAACCCTTCCCGAAATCAGGATCGGGAGCTTTTTTGAATTCCTTGCGGAGCATTTCAGCTCTCAAGACGTCGCGATCATCGGGTTCAACGGCACGTGCTGCAGAAAGCTGAACATGACCAGGTTGAATCTCGATCATTAAACGATCCACAATACACCTGAATTTTTCGGGAAGCATACCCAGGTCAACCGCCAAGCGAACAAGCGACAAATAATCCATGCCCTCGGCGCTCTGCATCAACCATGCTCCACGGAGGATGGACAACGCTCGCCCTACCTTGTCCAATATACGGGTCGGCGATTCTTCGAGCAACTTGGAACGAGCATTCAATTCTTGCTCCGTCACCTTGGCTAGGGTTTTGGACAAACGTTCGAGGATATCATCTTCCGACTCGCCCAAAGTCTGCTGGTTTGAGATTTGAAAGACGCTTCCGCTGGCGTCGGATCCTTCGCCAAATATTCCACGGACTGCGATTCCCAACTGGTTTACCGCATTGACCACCTTATCCATATTCTTGGACATGACCAATCCCGGCAAGTGCATCATGACCGATGCCCGCAAGCCCGTGCCTAGATTCGTGGGGCAGGCGGTGAGAAAGCCCAAATCTCCATCGTAAGCATAATCAAGGTTGGACTCGATACCGACATCCAGAGCATTTGCTTTTTTCCATACGCTTCCAAAGTCGAGTCCATTTCGGATGACTTGAATACGCAGGTGATCTTCTTCGTTGATCATCACGCAGCACGTGCGATCCTTGCTCAAGACCAAACCGGCTCCATCATTGGCTTGCGACAATTCCGGGCTGATCAAGTGCTGTTCGACCAAGATTTGTTTGTCTAGGTCGCTGAGGTCGTCCATCTCCGAGGAAACCGAATCCGTCATGCCTCGCAAGCCACCGAGAACACTCATGCACTTGGACAAAACTTCACGTCGTTGTGACGTTTCGGCACGCCCCGGGAACGGAAAGTCATTCAGGTTTCGGGCCAAACGTATTCTGGTACTGAGGGCAACCGGAGTTGCCTTCGGTCGGCGAATCGTTTTTCCGGCGGCTCTCAAAATTGCGTGAAACATTGCTCGATCACCCCACCTTAAACTACAAGATTTTCAAACGATTCACGAAGCATGCGAATCTCATCGCGAAGACGAGCGCACTCCTCGAATTCTTCACTCTCCAATGCTTTCTGCAGGTCATCTCCCAGGCGTAAAATCTTTTCCTGCAATTTGGCCGCGGACTCCTGATCCTCCGCCCGCTTCCGGCTTTTCCCTACCGTCGAAGCTAATCCCTTGGGAACCTTGCCGACATGCCGAGTGCCAGCGTGCATACCTTCCAGCATAGGATTGAGCACAGGTCGAAAAGCCTCATAGCAGGCGGAACAACCGAAACGTCCACCCTTTTTGAATTCCTGATGGGTAAGCCCGCAACTCTCGCAAACGAGGTCGCTGAAAGAGCCGGTTGCCTCCATCCCGGCTGTAGACATCAAGCCACCCATGGAAAAATCACCCGTGTTGGTTACACCCTTCTTCTGGGCGCATTCCTCGCATAAGTCGATTTTGTGCATCTGGTTGTTTAGAATCTGAGTAAGATGCACGGTGGCGGGGTTCTCGCAACTATGACATTTCATGGACTCCGGCATGGTGTTTTTGGCTAAACTTTGTTAAATTTATAGAACAGTAAAATCAATTTACTCGAAAACTTCGAATTTGACAACGCACTAAACGCGCCAAAAAGCGGCTTCAAGACAAAACCAAAAAAAAGTAGTGAGCACGGGGCGTTCAGATCATTTGACCGTCCATGGTCACCTTTTCTCGAAAACGAGAGATGAATTGCTTCGTAATTTCGCCGGGTTGACCCGAACCGACCGTACGATGATCGACCTCGACGCAAGGGATGACCTCCGCAGCCGTACCGGTGAGAAAACATTCCTCCGCCGTCCACAAATCGTAACGGGTCAATGCCTGCTCTCGTAGTTCCACTTCCAGTTCCTCGGCAATATCCATAACCGTTCCACGGGTAATTCCACGCAGGGAACCCGAGTCAAGCGGAGGCGTATACAAAACGCCCTTGGAATACACAAAAACATTGTCTCCGGTACATTCGGCGACTTCACCTTTGTCGTTAAGCATCAAGGCTTCCTGAAAGCCCACTTTCTGGGCCTCTATCTTCGCGAGAATGTTGTTCAGATAGTTCAGGCTCTTCACCGCAGGGGGCAAGGCGGCGGCATTGATTCGCCGCGTGGGTACGGTTATGATCTTCAGGCCCGTCTCGTACAGTTCCTCCGGGTATAGCTGAATATTGTCGGCGATGATGATTACCCCGGCAGGTCCGCAACCGACTGGAGACAGACCGAGGTGCCCCGGACCACGCGTAACAACCAAGCGAACGTAACCGTCCCGCAAATCGTTTTGCCGACAGCACTCGCATACGGCTTCGGCCAGCTCCTCGCGATTCATCGGCAGGTCGAGCAGTATCGCTTTTGCGGAAAACTCAAGCCGTTCAAGATGCTCCTCGAGCTTGTAGACGCACCCGGAATAAAGGCGGATCCCCTCGAACACACCGTCTCCATACAACAGCCCATGGTCGAAGACCGAAATCTTGGCGTCCTCTTTGTCGACGAATTTGCCGTTTAAGTAAATCTTCATGAATTCGAATTCCTTAACCCAATCGAAAAGACATCATTGTGGGAAATTTCCGGAAGATGGCGAGCGAGTTCCTTTCCGCCCGGCTTCACTTGTTGTCGATAAGCTGTTGCACCACGGAAGGATCAGCTAGAGTCGAGGTATCCCCTATTTGGTCGATCTCCCCCGTGGAAATCTTGCGAAGGATACGCCGCATGATCTTACCCGAACGCGTTTTCGGCAAGGAGGGAGCCCAGTGAATAACATCGGGGGTGGCGATCGGCCCGATCACTGTTCTAACCTGCTGCCTAAGCGCATTTCGCAAATCATCCGAATATTCGACTCCTGCGTTCAGGGTAACATAGGCGTAGATGCCCTCCCCCTTCACCTCGTGGGGAAATCCGACCACGGCGGCCTCCGCCACATTCTCATGGGCCACCAAGGCGCTTTCCACCTCGGCCGTGCCCATGCGGTGTCCGGAAACGTTCATGACGTCGTCCACCCGGCCCGTGATCCAGTAGTAGCCGTCCTCGTCGCGTCGACATCCGTCGCCCGTGAAGTAGTATCCCTTGTACTGCTGAAAATAGGTGGCCTCGAAACGCTCATGGTCTCCGTACACCGTACGCATCTGCCCGGGCCAAGGTTCCTTTATCGCGAGCACGCCGCTCACCCCGTTGCCTTCGAGTTCCACGCCCGTCTGCGGATCGAGGATCACAGGCTTAACCCCGAAGAATGGGAACGTAGCCGAACCCGGCTTCAGCGGGGTGCAACCCGGCAAAGGCGTAATCAGGATGCCCCCCGTCTCCGTTTGCCACCAAGTGTCCACGATAGGGCAGCGCTCCTTGCCCACGTTGCGGTGGTACCACCTCCAGGCCTCGGGGTTTATCGGCTCGCCCACGCTGCCCAATATGCGAAGGCTGGGCATATAGTATTTCGCGGGCCATTCCTCGCCTGCTGCAGCAATCGCCCGGATGGCTGTGGGTGCGGTGTAGAACTGGCTCACCTTCCACTTCTCGATCACCTGCCAGTAGCGATCGGGATTCGGGTAGGTCGGGATGCTCTCGAACATCGTGGTCGTAGCCCCGTTGGCGAGCGGACCGTAGACAATGTAGGAATGCCCAGTCACCCAGCCGATGTCGGCGGCGCAAAAGTAAATGTCTTCGCCAAGGTTAAAGGCCCGATCGAAACCATTATTGGGACCCTCCGCATGGTGGGAGACTGGTCCGAACCCAAGCCCGGCCTGGAGTTCATCTTTGACGAGATGAAATACATGGGCCAGGAAATCCTAAACCCGCCTTCCGTTGAAGGCTGGCATACGGGGAGGGAATGGATCGACGGCGGCACGTTGGCGCACCGCGTCAACTTCGTGGCCGACGCCGTTTCCGATCCTAGCTTCCCCGGTATAAAAGGAATCATCGACCGGCTAACCGCCGATGGCACCGCCCATTCTCCGGAAAGCCTGGTGGATGGTTGCCTGCGCATGCTGGGTGAATATGAGATTTCAGACGAGACTCGCCGCATGCTGGTGGACCACAACAGCAAAGGCGGTGAGATTCACACCGACTCCGAGGAATTCGCAAC
>JACNJI010000512.1 GCA_014382645.1 Verrucomicrobiota bacterium
GGAGCAAAGAGCGTGCTTCAGAAAAGTTTTTTCCTGGGTGCCTTATTTAGGTCCTGCCTCTGCTGATTCCTTGGCGGCTAGTCGAAGTTTTTACGATCGGCTGAGTGGCTTTTTGGCTTTTGGCTTTTGGGGCTTCGCCACTATCACGGTCTTCGGCTTGACTGCTGCAGGTTTCTTCGGAGCAGGTGGCGGGTTATCCATGCGAAGCTGTCCACCTTGGCCAACGCTGTGATTCAGCAAGTGCTCGCCCAAGGGCACCTTCACGAAACAGAAAAGATTCTTGCTGAGACCTGCCTGGGAAGTGGGGTCGCTGGATACAGGAAAAACGACCTGTGTGGAGTTCTTGTCTAGTTTTTGCGGAGTAGTCGTCACCTTTGCCGGAAGACCATGCAGAGTTATCGTCGCTTCGTTCTCGAAGGATCGGAGTTGTTCCAAGTCACAGATGATCTCTCCTTCCTTTCCGCGTTCGATGGCGCCCATGTTTATTTTTACTTTGAGATACGGTGGTTCGATTACGAGATCAACGAGATCCGAAGAAGTGAGCACTTCGCCGTGGGATGTTTTGGCGTCGGCGAGCATGGCGATTTGCCAAGTCCCGATCTCTGCTCCCCCATTGGCGGTGATAGGGTAGTTCGCTTCGGTCTTACCTGCGTCGATGTTAACGGAGCTGCTTGCTCCGATGCCCGGAGGGCGAGTGAGAAGTCGGACGTTTATGGCGGCAGTGAAATTTGCGTCGCGGACGGCCACCACCTTCAAGGACATGGATCCCGATTGCATGATCGGAGTTTCAGGCTTTAAAAGCTTTATGGAGAACGGTGCTTTTTTCGTAGCGGCAACTGCTAAGCGGTCGAGGGTGCTCACATAGTAGGTGCGGTTGTTGGGCGGACCGTACACGAGGTCTAGTTTTTGCTGAAAGCCACCTTCAATTTTCTTTTCGGGATCCGTATGACGAACGCGAAGGTCAACGAGGGACTTGGTAAGCGGAGCATTATCCGTGGCCTCGAACACGATTGGAACCTGCGTCAGATTAGAGGGGACTTTCGGGGCATGCATGACTATTCCGGGCGGTAGGTTATTGGCGAGGAATTCCAACTCCCCCGAGAAGTTGCGTCGGGTTACGTTCATAATGCTCGCCACACGATTGCCACGTGGTACGGGAATCATTTGGCGAGACTGCGAGTCGCGTTGGCTTAGGTAAGGGATTGAGGCTACCACTTCCGGGTTGAAGGCTTCCGTTTCAATCCGATAAACGTGTTGAGGTCCCCCTTTTCTAAGGTGGTCGTAGACGTCAACGAAATATTCTCCATCCGCGGGAAAGGTAAAGGTGATCAGGCTGTCGGGTCCATTGTTTGCGTCGTCGTTTCCTTTCAGGGATTTCCCCGTTGCGTCGCGAATGCCGAGAACTGGGTCTAGAGGAGAAGAGACCGAGCGAGCATGTACCCTGACATTGAACTTTTGGCCTTTCTTCGCTTTGAACTTAAAGTAGTCTTGGTCGCCGTCTTCCGAGATTATGCCGTCGAAAGCGAGGGGAAGGGGCAACTCGGTCGCGGTGGCTTGTTTCCAGTTGTTGTTGGGCTCGACTTCACGGATACTCGGGAAATCGCTAACTCTTATCTTGTTGGGTGATGGAGCCGAAGCTCCGTTGCTTTCGGAAAAGTAGCCGAAGTCGGGATCAGCCTTTCCCGGCAGTTGGATGATCTTTTTCATGGGGCCCTTTGGATCTCCCATTAAAGTCACTTCCAGCTTTTCTCCGGCTTTCCCTCCTGCGGGGAAGCTTATAAGAGGTCTGGGAAAGTGACCGAGGTGAAGACGATAGTAGTAATTGCCGGCCCCACGGTAAGAGCTGTCCCTAATCTCTATGCGGTAAGTACCATCTTCAGGAGCGATGACACTGGCCACGCTGTCTTGTAGGAGAAGCAATGAATCGTCATTGGCAGCCAACTCGAAGCGTCGCGCATCCAAGATCGCGACGTAGGGATCGAAGAGGGCTCCCGAAAGGCGGATGGCTTCGACCTCAGCGGAGAGTTGCTGTCCTTTTTTCACTTCGACTTCGTAATAATCGACGTCTTCGTTCAAAATCACTCCGTTGATAGTTGAGTTCATCGAGACTTTTTGGGCAGCCTCAAACTCGGAGTTCGGCTCGATTTCGGCAACGTTTGGAAAAGGTCCGACCCAAAAAGTCTTCATGGTGCTGAGCCCCGAGGCGGTTCGCAATCGCATCTCATGCTGGCCCAGTTTGGCTTCGGGACTTATTGCCAAGGTGGCCTTGAATTGGGTGTCATTTACGGGGGTAATCTTTTCAGTCTTTATTCCTTCGGAGTGGAAAAATATTTCTTCCGTGTCGCTGAGATAACTTCCGGTAATGATTACTTCGACTGAAGATCCTCTTTGTCCACCTCGCGGCAGCACATTGGTTATTTTCGGCGTAGCCGCTTGAATGATTACGGCGAGCAGGAGAAGTGCGCTCGCACCTAGGCAATTGTTTTTGATAAGATTCATAATCATCGCGTTTTAACTATATTATTATGCAATGCTTCTCTGCCTCACTTTATGCCGGCAGAGAGCAAGCATACTTTCCCAGTCCGAAATTTGCGGGGCAGAGAACTAGGCGATCAACTGCTTTACCACTTTGCCGCCATCGACAATTTCTATAGGTCGATCGCCCGGCGCCATCAATTCCTTGTCGGCAACGATGCCCAAACGGTCGTACACGGTGGTGGCAAGGTCTTCCACGGAGAGCGGGTTCTCTTCGGGTGCGGTGGCGAAGGCATCGGAAGAACCGTAGATTTGACCACGGGTGATGCCGCCGCCGGCAAGAGCAACGCTGAATACGCGCGGCCAATGGTCGCGTCCGTCGGTTTTGTTGATCTTTGGCGTACGTCCGAATTCGGAAGACATCATTACAAGCGTACTATCAAGTAAACCGCGTTGATCCAAGTCCGTGATTAAGGTGGCAAAAGCCTTGTCCAATTCCGGGCCTTGTTTCTCGAAAGCAGTTTTGATATTCGCGTGATGATCCCAGCCACCGTAGGTCAGGGAAACGAACCGTACCCCCGATTCTACAAGGCGCCTAGCAAGCAGCATACGTTGCCCGGCAGCATTACGACCGTATTGGTCACGCAACTTGGCATCTTCCTTGTTTATGTCGAAAGCCTCTCGGGCTTCCTTCGAGCTGATCAGAGAGTAAGCGTCCTGATAAAACTTGTCCATCGCATTGAGGGCGTCGGACTTCTCCATGCGGCGGAAATGGTCGTCCACGGTGTCCAGCATGCTTCGACGCTTCAGAAAGCGATTTTCCGAAATGCCGTCGGGCAAGGCGAGATCGCGGACTGAAAAATTGTCGGATGCGGGGTCGCCGCCAAGGCCGAAAGGACCATAGGATGAACTCAGGTATCCGCTATTTGCGAACTCGTTGGGTACCTTGGGCACGCAAACGTATGGTGGCAAGTTCTTGCGGGAACCGAATTCGTGGGAGACGACCGATCCCATGCTGGGGAATTGCAAGGCCGGGCTCGGCTTGTATCCCGTAAACATGTTGTGCGTGCCGCGTTCGTGGGCGGCCTCGCCATGACTCATGGATCGGCAGACCGTGATTTTGTCGGCGATTTTTGCAGATTCCTTGAAATATTCACCGAAACGTTCGCCCGTAATCTTTGTTGGAATGCTTTTGAGGGGACCTCGGTACTCCAAGGGTGCGTACGGCTTGGGATCCCAAGACTCTTGATGGGCCATGCCGCCCGGAAGGAAGATGTGAATTACGGATTTGGCCACTCCCTCCTTCGACTCGTAGAACTTCTGGGCTCCGTGAGCCTTCATTCTCAAAAACTCGGGTAGACTCAAGCCAAGCCCGCCGATAAGGCCGACGTGCATGAACTCCCTGCGAGAAAAATGGCTTGGGAGGTCGCCGCATTTACCTTGAATGCCCGATAGTGCTGATTTCTTCATGAATTTTACGGAGATTGTGTGTAACGAGAATGGTTCTCTAAAAGCTTCCAGTATAAATACTTATTATACATAGCTTCGCAAGCCGGTTTTAGCCCATAAAAGTGAAACTTTTTTTATAGGTCTTGCCGTTTGTGTGCAATAGAATGCAATTGATAACAATATATAAGCTTGCAAAAGGGTTTGGACAGATAAAAAAGCTTGCAGTGTATTGCAGCTTGGGTAACTTGGTGTTTTTAAGTAGTGGCCAAGGGCAAAACAGTAACCATACGAGTACCCGAAGAGACCTTTGATGAAATCAGGGAGGTCTGCTCCTCCTTGGGGGAGGCTTACAATTTCAACCAATTCGTAAACCAAAGCCTCGGGGCAATTCTCGAGGTCATCAAACACGATGGCGAAGAGGTACCCATACCGAAATTCGCCATGATGGCGCGCTGGTTGA
>JACNJI010000352.1 GCA_014382645.1 Verrucomicrobiota bacterium
CGCCGAGATGAAGGATCACGATGAAAAGCTCCAGATCCATTCCAAAGGCAACTATTCGGTGTATCAATTTAGGAGGTCTAGGGGCTGACTGGCTAGAATCGAGTCCGGTTACATGGTCGGTTAGCCTCATCTTCTTGGTTCCGTTGTCATCATGAAAGCGAAAGCTTTTTGCTTTCCCATTGAATTGCGCTTTCGGGTTAGCCTCAAAGGTTCTCGGCGAGACGGTATGCCTTCACCGTATTGCGCATGAGCATGGCCACGGTCATGGGACCGACGCCCCCGGGGACAGGCGTTATTTTCGAGACAAGGGGAGCCACTTCGTCAAAGGCGACGTCGCCCACTAGGCGGTAACCCCGTTTCTTGGATGAGTCCTCGACGCGATTTATTCCAACGTCGATGACGGCGGCCCCGGGTTTGATCATCTCGGCAGTTACGAACTCGGGCTTGCCGATGGCGGCAACCAGAATGTCGGCTTCACGGGCGATCGACGCGATGTCCGGGGTGCGGGAATGGCAAATGGTGACCGTTGCGTTGCCGGGCATGCCCTTGCGTAGCAAAAGCAGACCGGCCGGTTTGCCCACGATAAGGCTGCGACCAAGGACGACTGCCCGCTTACCTTCGGTTTCCACGCCCGAACGCTTAATTAGCTCAAGAATGCCGGCTGGAGTGCATGCTACGAAGGCATCTTCCCCCTCTTGGCACATGCGGCCGACGTTGGTGGCGTTGAAACCGTCCACGTCTTTCGCCGCGGCCACTCGATTGAAAATTGCGGTCTCGTCGACGTGCCGGGGAAGAGGAGCCTGTACAAGAATCCCATGATTGGAGCGATCCGCGTTCAATCGATCGATCTCAATGATCAAATCTTCTTGCGAAATGCTTTCAGGAAATAATTCGAGACGGCTTTCCACGCCAATCTCGGCAGCGGTTTTCTGCTTCTTGTTGACGTATGAGATGGATGCCGGATCTTCGCCCACTCTCACGAAAGTCACGCAAGGCATGGGGCCGTCGAGGGAGGCGACTTCCTCGGTCAGTTCTTCGATGATTTGCCGAGCTATGGCGTTGCCGTCTATAAGTTCCATAGTCTGGAGATTGTAGAGAATTCTATTTTTCGCCGAGGAGCGAGGTGCAACCTACCGACTGGCAGGAAACTTTTCATCTCAACAAAACTAATCGCGACCGCGCATCAGGCGAGCCCGAATAATAAGGTTTTTCGAGCCTACCTCCACAGGTTCCAGTTTTCCCAAAATAGTTACGCGCTGATCACGAAAGTCGAGCGGGTCCACGGCTCGCATGCCCTCCACGTCGACATACGCGAGACGCTTGCCGTCTGAATTAAGGAGCTGGTAAGGAAAATCTCTCTCGAAACCAAGTTTTCTCGGATTAAGCACGAGTTTCCCTTCGAAGTTGCGATGCAGACTGACTGCTGGGGGAGGAAACGGAGATTTGAGAGGCATGCGGATGTCACCCGGTTTCTGCTGGTCGGTTTCAATTGGGGGCAATTCCCTTATTTCTCCCGATGCAGGTGCGGTGTCCTCCGTGACGATCACGGGCGGACTAGCTTCGGCAACAGCGCCATCGTTCCATCGGTCGCGACCCAAGACAACCGGCTCCACCTCGTTGGGGGACGAGGGTGGCTTCCCGGGGAGAGGGTTTTGAAACGCCGCGGCCAAGGAGCTAGGGGGGGGCGGTGGACTAGATTGGAAGAGGGGATTGCCTCGGCGCAAACTGCTCACCACAGGACTGTTTTCGCCTGCATCGAGTTGTGCGGGATGTAAGGCTTGGGCGAAGAGGTAGCTTGAAGCCGGCAAGGAGATAGCGGCGAATAGAATTGAGGATCGTTTGATGAAATTCGTCAATTTAGCCATGGATAATCTTCGTTAATGTGTTCTTAGGCGAAGAGCAAATCAATTTCTGCATGAGTCAATTCCCGCACCTGTCCCAGAGATAAGTTTCTAATGGAAAATCGGCCGATATTCACTCGCTGCAAGCGCTCTACGGTGTAGCTGAAAGTGGCAAACAACCTGCGAATCTCCCGCTTTTTTCCATGTCCCATCTCTACTTCGATCCTTTTGGGAAACTTCTTGTTCGATTTTGAATGCAGCACTTTGTCAATTCGCAGAAATTCTCCCTCCACTTTTCTGCCTTTTTCCAAAAGTGAAATATGTGCAGGTTCCAACGGACGAGAAAGCTTCAGTGAGTAGACCTTTTTTACCTCGGACGAAGGGTGGGTGAGGCGATGGGCGAGTGCGCCGTCGTCGGTGATGACCAAGAGTCCTTCGCTGTCCTTGTCCAGTCTGCCCGCGCAAAACAGCCGATGCTTTGCATATTGTTTAGGCAACAGGTCAAAGACGATGCGTTCGGCATACGGGTCATCATTCGTACATGCGAATCCACGCGGCTTGTGCATGATCAAGGAAACTTTTTCTGAAATTCGTGGTCGCACCTGTCTACCATTCACCCGAACGTTGTCATCGCTTGGGTTTACTCGCATGCCTAACTGGGCAACCTTCCCATTTACGGTTACCTGACCTTCCGCGATCCACTCCTCGGCCTTCCGCCTTGAACACAAGCCCGCCTCGGCGATAAATTTCTGTAACCGAGTGCCATCGGTCTTTGGGATCTCCGGCTTCCCGTCTCTAATATTTTTATTTGAATCTTTAGTCATGAATATTCGTGGGTTGCTAACCGCCCTTGATTTCCTCAAAAGTCTACATCAACGATTACAATTAGGTTTGTCCCATAAGTTAAATACTACGAAAACCATATATATGACAGAAGAAAACTCTCCCAAGCTTGCCCTTGTTACCGGTGCCGGTCGGGGTATCGGTCGTGCAATTGCAACAGCACTTGCCCGCGATGGCATGGAAGTCATTTGCGTGAGCAAGTCCCCCGATTCCTGTGGCGCCGCCGCTCAGGCCATTTCTGAAAATGGCGGACTCGCACAGTCGTTGGCTGTGGACGTTTCCGATGGCAACGCCGTACGCGAAGCCTGCGAAAAAATTCTTGAGGAGCGGGAATGCGTAGATGTTCTGGTAAACAATGCAGGAATAACTCGGGATAATCTCCTATTTCGTATGGGGGAGGAGGATTGGGACAACGTCATCGCCACCAACCTCTCGAGTTGCTTCCATTGGACAAAGGCTCTCGGGAGACCGATGACCCGCAAAAGGCGGGGGCGCATCGTAAATGTGTCGTCCGTAGTCGGATTGACGGGCAACGCCGGGCAAGCAAACTATTCCGCGGCCAAAGCGGGAATCATAGGCTTCACCAAAAGCTTGGCCCGAGAATTCGCCGGACGATCCGTTACCGTGAATGCGGTCGCTCCCGGCTTCATCGAGACCGACATGACCTCCGGCTTGGACGAGCGCATCCTTGAAGCAGCCATTTCCACTATCCCGCTCAAGCGTTTCGGTACCGTCGACGACATCGCCGAAATCGTCGCTTTTATCTGTTCCGAGAGGGCCGGCTACATCACAGGTCAGGTTTTTACGGTTGACGGCGGGATGGTCATGTGAAGAAGAGAAACCTTTCTTTTTAACTTTTAAAATTTACATTATGTCAGATAGCAACGCAGACCGAGTAAAGAAAATCATCCGCGTCCAGCTCGACGTCACTGACGAGCAAATCACACCTGAGGCAAGTTTCATCGATGACCTTGGTGCCGATTCCCTCGATCAAGTCGAATTGGTGATGGCGCTGGAAGAGGAATTTGGTAAAGATATACCAGAGGATGAAGCCGAGAAGCTTCAGACCGTTGGTTCCGTGATCGAGTATATCGATTCGCAAGCGGCAGACTGATTTTCCGTTGAACCTCTTGCGGAGCTTTCTTTAAGATATCCGCCGCCCTATGTCTGCTACTGAATCCGACACACGCATAGTCGTCACTGGTCTTGGTGTACTTACCTCCATTGGCAGCGACGTAAACTCTTTCTGGGATTCCCTTGTTGCCGGTCGCTCCGGCATAGGCCCCGTAACTCGTTTCGATTCGACCGATATTGCAAGCAAGGTCGCTTCCGAGGTCCTGGATTTCGATCCCGCTACCGAGATGGATCCGAAGGAGGTTCGGCGAAACGATCGATATGTGCACCTCGCCTTGGGCGCCGCCCGGCGCGCCATGGCCGATGCCGGTTTGTCCAAGGAGGACTTGGAACCCGAGCGAACGGGCGTACTGGTGGGCTCCGGCATAGGCGGGTTGGAAACCGGCGAGAGGCTACTTGGAGTACTCTTCGAGGAAGGACCGCGGCGGGTATCGCCTTTCATGATACCTTCACTAAACGCGCATATCGCCGGGGGGGTCAATGCCATCGAGTGTTGTTGCCACGGTCCCAAATTCGCCGTCCTTAGTGCTCGCGCCACCGGGTCCTCT
>JACNJI010000514.1 GCA_014382645.1 Verrucomicrobiota bacterium
CGAGACCGGCATTCCCGTTCATACCGGCGAGTGGTTTCCCTCCCGAATTGAAACTTGAGACCGTGGTGAGGTTGGCCGGGTCGCCTCCTCGTCCCCAAGGGTCAGCAGCATTTTTCCATTCGTGGCCTCCGTGGCCTCCACCCAGGCGCCCGGGTAGATTGCTGTTTCCGGCATCGGTTCCCTCGGAACCGTTGAGGTCTAAGGGGACCAGAATCGTTGCGTCTCCTGAAACTGCAATTTCCAGAGTATTATTTCCCTGCAAGTGCACTTTTGCCCCATCTCCAACATACAATGAGGCGAATTCGAATTTCGCGACATCGTAGCTTATTGTATTCCCTTCTTGGTCGATGTAGGAATTCGATACTAATTCACCTGTTCCGCTTTGGCCCGAGGTCGTGTACCAGTTTGGAATGGGACCATCCGTTTTAAAGGTAAGGGAACCGGTGGAAAGATTGATTTTCTTTTCGGCTACGAAGACTGCGGTAGTATCGGCCCAAACGCTTCCGAGTGAGTTGGAACCGTGCAGGCGGTAGTGGTAGGTCTGGCCGGGTTGTAGGTTGCTGAGAGTGGATTCCAGTTTTATCTGAGAGTTTTGCGGAGCCCCGTTGGATAAACCCAGAACAGCTGCGTACAAACCGTCTTGAGCAGGTTCGAGAGGATTGATCACGCGGTCGGAGAGGGTGGGCGTTTCTATCCATGCCCTGAAACTAGATCCTCCTCCGCCTTGTCCATGTGCGAGCGCAATCTTGTAGGATTGTCCGGCAATCAGAGGAATTGGAGAAGAATTGAAATTGTTGGTTCCACCGAGCCATTCGTTCCCTTTGTCGCCGGTCGTTTGAAAAAGACCATTTTGATCTAGGTCTATCCAAATGGTTACGTAGTCGTCCTTACGGTCCATGCGAAAGATATGGTATCCGGTTTCTTTTGGCCAGAAGTCGCTTATCCATAAATCCATGTAATTGTCGTTCCGGTTGATTCCTATTCCCGAATTTATAAAGTCGTTAGGACCGTCGAAATTAAAACCGTTCGTCGCGGAATCATCGGGTTCGCCATTTATGAACTTGGGAGGAACTTGAGGAGCTAAGGCTCTAAGTGTCTCGATTTCGTTGAAATAGCTCGCATTCGGATTTACAAGATAGCCTGTCCCTTGAAATCCGCTATCCGTCACCTCCGAAAAATACTTTCCCAGTTCGACTGAATGCTCCCAGTGGTTTGGTGTCGTTGCTCCATCCGCAGTCCCCCAGTACAAAGTGAGGTCCACGCCATTTGAAGGTTCTCCCGGTTTAATGCTTTTGTAAGGATGGGAAGAATCCAGGTTTCCGTTGAGTCCCCACTTGTGGGCTAAGTATCCTTCCACCAAATGCCGATCCTTGTCGGCGAAACTCTTTTTGAAAACCAAAACCTCAGAAACAAGAAGATTTGCATGACTTTCAAGGTTTCCGTTGTTTCTCACGAGAGCCCCAATCGCAAGCGGACTGTTTGGAGCTGCTGCGATCTTACCCGTATCCGTCAAAGAAGCTTGAAGAAGACCGTCCCCAAAACTTTTTCGGGTGCCATCGCCATATGTAAGAGACCAGATTCTAATGGCGTCAGGGTTGAGATTTAAGTTTTGATCCACAGCGCCGGAGGTGCCGTGCACACGCCAACGAGATTGGGCTCCGTTTCGTTTCCCGAACTGCCAACCTTGATTATCCTCTCCATTTTTGGAAATCAGCGGAGACCAGTCCGCCGTGTTGTTGCCCTCGGCGACAATAAAGACGGTGAGGTTTTCCCAGTCGTCAAAGGTCGCAGAGTTTTGAGCGACAAGGACGTCGTCGGTCCCGTCGAAATAAATCGCGGGTTTACCGTTAAGTCCCGCAGCGAGGTAAGTGGGTTCTCGGGCTGAATCTCCCAAGTGAGGAGTTGCATTGTTGCTGTTGCCACTTAGGTCGCCCCAGTAGCCGACCGTATCTCCATTGGCGGGAGAGCCTTCCGAACCGAAAGAGCCCCCTTTGTCTAGCGATTCACTATTGTTAGCGTCCACCCAAAACATCAGGTTTTGAAATTTGTCGGCGCTGAATCTCAAATCCTCGTTGGTTACGGCGCCTGCTCCAATATGCGGAACCAATCCCGTAAGGGTGGCTCCTGTATCACTGACGTCGCGGAGATTTCCATTGTCGACTACCGGAAGATCGGAAGACGAGGTGGTGAAGCTCTTTGAAATGTCACTATCGTTGACTCCGCCTGTGAAGCCCGACAAGTAGTTTGCGTTTTGTCCGCCTAGGTTACCTGTGATCGACTGAGCAATAATTCCCGTATTCGCTTGAGTCAGAGTCAAGTTCCCCGTGGATGGGCTGGTTACGACGATCTCTCCGTTATGTCCACCGTCGTCCTCGATGCAGGCCTTTAGGGAAGCTGCTATTTCGGCGGGCGTGCCGTTGCTTTTCCAGACTGGGGGGGTTGCATTCAAGTCTTCCAGTGGGGCTCCGCCGTACACGATGCTTCCACCCGTTCTCAAGGGAATTGTTATCTGTAAAGCGATCGCGGAAAGTCGTGAGATTTCATTTTCCGCGAGGAGCCTGTCGTAGATACGGATGTCGTCCATGAAGGCATTGGAATGAGATGCGGGGGCGAAGGTAAAGTTGCCGTTGTTGTCCTTGCATCCGAAGGCTAGCATTGAATTGGTGTCGTTTATGTTGCCGCCACGGTTTTCTGAACCTTTTTCCACTCCGTTTAAGAACAGCTTTCTGGTTCCGTCTCCGAAGGCGGCCAAGACGTGAACCCATTTGTTGAACTGTCCGGAATCATTGACGACTGCATTCCAATCGTCGTTGCTCGGTCCTCGAAGAGTCCAAGATAGTTTGGATGCATCGCCACCGTTTCTTCGGATTTGGTAGCCTTGGCCTCCATCTCCGTATTTCGCGACGTAAGCACCCCATCCATTAGAGGGCCATTCCTTGGCCCAGAAAGATATCGAAAGCCTATCGAGATCAAAGATGCTCTGATTTGCCGTCCCGTCGTCAACGGTTATGTAAGCGTTGTTGTTGAGGTTTACGGACTTGCCGGTTCCCCAAGGAGTGTCTGCGCTGTATACGACGTTGGCTGAAGAGTTGCCGTCATATCCATTGCCGGAGGTGTCGTTGGCGTTGTCTCCATCGAAAAGCCATTCGCCGATGAGACCGGTTCGGGGCGGTCCTTCATTTGGGTCGCCCGTTATTTCGATGCTGCCGGTTGCCTTGGCTCCCGGAACAAAAGTTCCGGAACCCCAAACGCCGTCCGGTGCGGCGGAGTTAAAGGCACGCACGCGGTAATGGTAAGTGACTTCGGGAATAAGACCGCCAATTACATGCCCGAACGTTCCTTGCCCCTTTTTGCCGATCTCGAGTGCGTTAGGCCAAGCAGAAGGATCGAACCCTCCGTCTTGAGTCCCATAGTAAATTCTGACAGTCGGTGGGTCGCCTCCATCGCTGATTACGTTTCCGTTGAAGGAAGCGGAATTAGCGCTTACGGAGGAAGCTTCGGTAGTTTGAATTACGGGTGGGGTGGATATAACGTTCAGTTGTAGAATGACTTGTTTTGCGGGTTGAGTGGAGTCGGTGGAACCCACTACGTCGGGGATTGAGTCCGAGTCGGTGACGTTTCCATCGTCGTTGGCGTAGAAGGCCATGAGGGAGACTGGGAATGATCCCGCGATTGTGGGGTTTCCTGATATATTGCCCGTAGTGGCGTTGAATTGGAGACCGTTCGGTAGGTTGAAGGCGGTGTAGAGATAGGGAGAACCCACGGCGGTGACATTGTAGTCGAAGGCATCCCACGCAGAGACGGAGGCGTTGAGCGTACTGGTGATTAAGCGTGGGCTCGTTACGTTCCCGTAGCTCACGAAGTCGGAGGCGAGCCTCTGGTTGTCGAAGGATGCCTGGATCCAGTCGGCAGAGCGAACGGTGGAGGATATTCGCAATTCGTCGATGAGACCGTCCCAAGCGGAACCGATGTTGAAGTCGGAGACGGTGTTTCGGTCGACCGTCATCACGCTTTCTCCGGCGGTACTCCCATCAAGGTAGAGACGTTTGGTTGTTCCGTCGTAAGTCATGCCGAGGTGGTGCCATACGTCGTTGTTGTGGGCCACTTGTGGGTCGGCGTTTCCTCCTGACCGAAACTGGAATTTGCCGTTTTTTGAGTGTAGCGCGTATCCGTTTGGCCCACTCTTGTCTTGAGTGGAGAAAATCGTGCTGTCTTTAAGTAGGGGATCGTTGGTGAAGAAGCCGTTTTGCGCAGGCTCGAACGGTTTAATCACGTGCTGGGGTAGCGACGGCGTCTGTTTCTATGCACGATACCTAGATCCGCCTCCTCCCCCACCCCGGGCCAGTGTCTATATGAATGGTCTTGC
>JACNJI010000515.1 GCA_014382645.1 Verrucomicrobiota bacterium
CCACGTACCAACGCACCGGTTCCCGGCGCACCACGTCCAAACGCACCACGTCCCGGCGCACCACGTCCCAACGCAGCCCGTACCGAGGCACCACGTACAAACGCTCCGGTTCCCGGCACACCACGTACCAGCGCACCACGTCCCGGCGCACCACGTACAAACGCTCCGGTTCCCGGTGCTCCACGTACAAACGCTCCGGTTCCCGGCGCACCACGTACAAACGCACCACGTCCCGGCGCACCACGTACCGAGGCTCCACGTACAAACGCTCCGGTTCCCGGTGCTCCACGTACAAACGCACCACGTCCCGGCGCTCCACGTACCGAGGCACCACGTACAAACGCTCCGGTTCCCGGTGCTCCCGCCCCTCGTTGAAGACATAGCTTGAATATATTCTAAAAAAGTCCCCGGGGAAACCCGGGGACTTTTTACTTTATTGCTTTCGGGCCGATTAAAGCACCGGCCATTTCCCTTTCGTCATTCTTTTTGCCTCCTAACTAATTACTTCGTGTGAATCCTTTTTCTAAAGGCGTCCTCTCCCGGGATGAAAATCTTCAAGCTTGAACCCAAAATAAAAGTACTTTGCGTGATCTATTTTATGGTCGCGCAAAGTTCGATGATGGCTCGAGCCACTTCCGACTCGTTTCTGCTTAAGTATTTCGAGCCTGACGTCATTCCGCAGATGATCATGGCCGCGGCAAGCTTATCGATACTGCTTGCTTTGCTTACTACCTACCTTTGCGGCCGTTTTCAGGCATACGGGGCTATGAAGTTGGCGATTGGAGGACTCGCTGTGGCCATGATAGGAGTGGTCGCCGCTGTATCTTTAATTGGTAGCTCTAATAATGCTGTCTTCGTCCTAGCTTATATGGTCTGCGAAGTCGTGGTGATTTTACCAATGGTCTTGTTTTGGGGTATGGCGATGGGCGTATTGAACCCGACAGAATCGAAGAAGTGGTTTGGGATGATCGGTGCAGCCGGCACCTGCGGTTGCATTCTTGCCGGTTACACTGTGTCCTTGGCCAGTAAAAACGCGTTGGTAAACGAATTGTCACTCGGGCTCGTGACAGGAGTGTTGGTCATTGTGCTGATGATTTTAATTTCCAAGGCAGACGTGTTTACCATTCGGGACGCTAAGCCTGACATCCAAACTGCGAGTATTTTCCGAAAAATGGCCCTGATGATCAGTAGTCGTCAGTCAGTAATGATGACATGGCTGGTTGTTTTTTCCGCCATGGTGCTTTGCTTGATCGACATAAACTTCAAGTTTCTAGTGCGTAAGGATTACGCGGGCAGCGAGCTATATGATTTTTTCGGACAGTTTTACACATACAGTAGCGTCGCGCAGCTTTTACTGCAGCTTATTATCGTGCGCACGATCCTGACGAAGGGTGGAGTCTTCGCGGCTATATCAATCCTGCCCGGGTTACTCCTCCTCACAGCAATAGGTGCATTGTTACTTAACAGAGCGGATGCTGTTTACGTCGGAAAATTCATTACGCAGGTGGTTTTCTTTACCATTGAGTACGTCGGTTTGCAGATGTTGTATTTATCGGTCAGGAAAGATCTTCGTGGTCAAATGAACAGCGCCATCGACGGTTTGACCCGTCCCGCGACAATCGCCGCCATTAGTTTGCTGGTTACTTCCACTTTTGGGTTTTGGCAGGAAGACGCGGTAGTGCGCTTGAACTTAATCATAATTGTCCTGAGTTGTTGCTGGCTGTTCGTGGCTTGGCTTAATTACCGACAATACTTGAGTTCGCTTTTAAGCATGCTCAACACACGGGTTACGGATTTCGCCCAAGGAACAACCCTGAAGATGAACACACTTTTTGATTCCCAACTTCGCGATGCCTTCAGCAAGGCGAACCCCGTCGAGGCATGCTTTTGGGGCGATTGGATTGTCGGCATGAACAAAAAGGGATGGGTCGACGAATTTAGGGTTATGTTGGCCAAAGAGGATGCAACGCTCCAAATCCCGGCAATTCGCTACTTGTCCGAATTCGGAGAAAAAGATGATCGTGAAAACATTTTGAGAGTGGTTCGGGAAGGATTATCGCCCCATTTGCGTTTGGAGGCCCTCAGAAACCTCGCTATCCATGGGGAGAGTGATGAACTGAGATTCCTCGAACCTTTGCTCGATGACGATGTTCCCGGTATTCGTTGCGCAAGTGCTGCTGCGTTGCTGAGTTCGAGTGATTCATCTTTAAGCAAGAGAGCCGAAAGCATTTTTGATGAATTTCTCAACTCGGGAAACGTGGATGAACGGTTCTATGCCGTACAAAGCCTCTCCGTAGTACGCGAAGTGGATACGACGGAAATCATCAGCCAATTACTAAATGACCCTGCCGATGCGATTAAAATGGAGGCGATTCACTCGATCCGCAAACCGGACTTGAATTCAACTTTTGAAAGATTGATGGAGTTGATCAGCGAAGAATCCTTAAAGCCCGCGATTTCAAATTGCTTGAAAAAGATTGGTCGCCCGGCAAACGAATTGATCGAAAAACGCCTAGAGTCGATGAGGTATGGAGATGCTCCCGAGCCCTATCGCTCGCTCATCTACTTATTGATCGAAAACAACGAACTCAAAAGGTCTTCGAGTATAGAGGTATTCATCGATCAAATCTCAGAGGAAACCGAAAGAACTCAGCTTGCGTTGGAATACTTTTCGACAATGGGCAATATCCCTCAATGTAGGAATTTGAAGAAGTTTGCCCGGAAAGAACTGGCGGAATACCTCCGGGAAGCTGAGTTCTATCGGGGAAATCTATCCAAGTTACCTCTAATTCGAAAGAATGAACCAATACGTATGGCATTGAACTTTCACTTTGAATTACGGGTCGAAGTCTTATTGAAGCTATTATCCATATTGGAATCCAAAATCGACTATAAGAAACTTTTTAAGATTTCAGCCGAGGGAGGAGCCAATGCCGAGGCTGAAGCGACCGAGGTTCTGAAGGGGGTGGTTGGACCGACCCTTAGTGATCGTCTAATGTCTTTGGCCAAAGCCATCCGGAAGCCCGTTGCCGATCCTGCCGGCTCGGATTACTTTTTTGCAACCTTTGCCGAAAGTGATTCGCGTTGGGTATTAGCCGGATTGTTGCTGATGCTAAGTAAAGAGGATTACAAACTGCATCGTTCTTTTGTGCAAACTTGTTTGAAAAAACAAGATTCAGTGGTTAGGGAAACTGCCTTGGAAGTTTTTATCGCTTATGAAAATCAAAGAGACGCGGTTAAGGAGGAATGCACGACGTTGAGCAATGACTCCTACCGAGGCATTGCCTTGATGGCAAAGCAAGCTCTGGTCGCTTTTTGAATTATGATTCTGATTGAAAAAGTTTTACTGCTGAAGAAGTTACACTTTCTCGATAGCGCTCCGCCCGACACATTGGCTTGGGTTGCGGAATCTGCCCAAGAAGAATCTTTTCATGAAAATGAAGTGATTTTTGAAAAAGACAGCGAGGCGGAAACGATGTACCTCATTGTCGAAGGATCGGTTCAGGTATACAATGACAAGAAGCCATTCCGTACCTTGGGAACAGGAGAATGCTTCGGTCTACTGAGTTTACTTGACGAGGGGACAAGGTCTGCCTCCGCCAAAGCTGTTACGGATTGTAAGTTGCTTGGAATCAAACAAGGTGTCTTTCGCGAAATTCTTGTAAAACATCCTGAGGTAATGACAACTCTGCTAAGTATTCTCGCTAAAAGGATTCGTGGACAAATAGCCCAAAAGAAGTAAATAGAGAAATTAACCTTTATGAATAAAATGAAATCCCCCTTTGGATTAATCATCTGTTTGCTGAGCTTGCTCTCAAGCCTTCTTTCTCAACGCACGATAGCCCAGCAAGACGCCAACTCACAACCTTATCAGGCAGAGCAAGAACCCGCCGCTCTAGCACCGATGGATGAGGTTCCGGCGGCTCAAGCGAATAATTACCAACCTCAAACACCCGCCCCGGCCAGAATGCCTGCAATCGGTTCCCCTGGAAGTACGCTCAGTTTTCACACTTACAAACTCAGTTACATGCAAAGCGATCGAGTTCTAGGTCTACTGAAGGCTCTCGGTTACGCTACGGTGGAGTATAGCATTTCTCAGGGAGAAAGCGTTGACACCTACATTTACAACGCGATTCAGCAAATACAGGATTATCCCTTGATCATAAAAATGATCGATGCGGGCAAAACAAGCC
This sequence comes from Verrucomicrobiota bacterium, assembly GCA_014382645.1. GTDB lineage: Bacteria > Verrucomicrobiota > Verrucomicrobiia > Opitutales > Seribacteraceae. The sequence continues at coordinate 4,194 of JACNJI010000515.1, forward strand.
TTATGCAACCTGCTCTAGACGGAGGAGTTGGCGAGGGGGGAGCTAACTCGTTGGGCGGAACCTACCTACACCAACAAACGACCGGAGCCCCCGATCAAAGTTTGTTCATCGTTTATGAAAAGGCAGCCCCCGAACAATTGCATGCACTCTTGCAA
>JACNJI010000516.1 GCA_014382645.1 Verrucomicrobiota bacterium
TGTCGACTGCAAGAATGGACAATTCCCCCCACCAAGGAGATGCAGGCGGGGCGTAGCGGGTAAGGAACTCCGCTTGAATTGGCATCAGGCGTGTGGTGGCACGGTCGACGGGCATGTAATTCCGCCCATCTATGGATACCGTTCCCGTTGCATTGTCATCCAATAACTGCTCGACCTCGCCGTCCATCCAGGAAAAACTCAGTTCAGAACTCCAAGAGGAAGTCCAATCGTAGCCCAGTTCGATCTCGATTCCTTGAATGAATCCGTCCCCGTTAGCCTTGAGGACGTCGGATTTACCGGATTCGATTGGGGAGCGAACGATCATATCGTTGATCCAAGTGTGATAAGCGGAAACCATGAATTTCCAATCTCCCTCGGTTTTCCTTAAGCCGACTTCCAATTGGAGGAAGGTTTCTGAATCAAGTGAGGTGTTTGGGCTTTCCACGGCACTGGTTTCATCCGTTGAGGTCAGGTCGTATAAACTTGGCGGACGAAATCCTTGAGAGAGTCCCCCGAAAAGGAAGTTTCCATCCGAGATTTCCTTGCTGATCCTTAGTGACCCAATCAACTCTTCGTATTTCTTTGTTTTTGGATTTTGAATCGTCGAAGTATCGCTGTTCTTTAAATAGTATCGGCCGAGTTCGGCCTGGACGGAGGAAAAGCGGATGCCTGGCTCGAAGGTCCATCCGGAAGTCACCTCGTAGGTGTCGTTTACGTAAATGGCGTAACGATGATGCCGGGCTTCTGCGGCCAAGGGGCCTTGAGCATAGTCTGGTGCTATTCCTGAAGAATTGTTCAAGTCTGATCCAAAGGAAGAGACGTCCTCTAAATGACATTCAAAGCCATACGCGAGTCTGCCACCCCATGGGTCATCGGTTTCAAAACGAGAAGAAAATCCCAAATCATCGAGATCAAAACCCTGCTTGTCGTCAATAAGATGTGTGCCTGACTTTTCCCTTCTACGATGCCGCTCTTGGCCATGTTGGTGGAAGCTGAGAGTCAGCAAGCCGGCATCCGCCAAACCGCCGGCGCCCTCCCAAGCGAGCTTTCCATAATAAAGGTTTCGTTCCTGATCGAGGCGTCGCCAGATCTCTTTGCCTTTGGAGAGACCTTCCCATTCCAATCCATCGACTGTCTTGTGGGTGCGAGGGACATCTTCCATGAAGACGCGCTGAAAGCCAAAAGTTATGCTAGAGTCCTCTCCGAGTCTTCGCGCTAGACGAAAATTGGTCCCGAGCACATCATAACCTGTATTTATCTGTTTGCCGACCTGTCGTCCACCTTCCAAGTCCCCAAAACTTCTTTCGGCATGGGATAGCTCGGCGAACCAATTTTTTGTTGAAACTTCCCCTTTGACATGTCCCGTCCACGAAGATTCGGCTGAAGAGAAACGAGCGAATGCCTCACCCTTAGAGAGAATTCCTTCATCTGTGAAATATGGATTTTCAGATATGATGTTGACTACTCCTCCAATTGCATCTGCACCGTACGTTATTCCATTCGGTCCACGTACCAATTCGATGCGATCTGCCCCTAGAATTTCTACTGTGCTCCAGTATTGGTTTGGGCCGGAGCGCATGGCGGAATGATTGAGACGAATGCCATCAACGAGAAGTAGATTGTGGTAGCCCGTGAAGCCTCTTACATATGGAGATGACTGCCCCAACGCCGTTTTTTGCACCATGACGGAGGGCAAGCCCGACAGTGCCTCGGGCATCGATCTTGCCGTAAGTCGAATATCGTTTACCTCCATCCTTTCCGTTGACCATGGCGAGCTAGCCATGGGTTCAGCAAACCCTCCTCGGGCAGTTACTACCATTGGCGCTAAAGCCTCAGTTTCATTTTTGTCAGCTCTCGAGAACTTGGCAACGAATAGACTGTAGATGGAGACACCAATTAGTAGAAAAGTTCGTGAGTAAATACGGCAAGCGAAAGCAAGGCCCATTCTGATTGCAATTGTTATTGCGTACATTTTGTTCGAAAACATCCTTAGGTTTAGTTCCCATTGGTTTCTGGATGGAAATTCCAGTAAAAGTTGATTTAAAGTTGAAATTATTAGAAACCCATAAATTTACTGAGGTAGTTGACAATCTAAAATATAAGGTTTCTCTTTAATTCAATGATCGAAGACCCCCTAAAGCAAGACGAGCCTCCCAAGCCCACCGGCAGACCTCCGAAGCCCGGAAAGCCTCCGTTGTTTAAGGATCGCCGGGCGCACAGGATCGAGTTGCGCAATAAGATCTCCGGATTCAAAGAAGAAATCAATGAACTCAAGGCTTTCAAGACGGACGACGAATCCAAGAAAGCCGAGATTCAACAGAGAATGTCGGTTTTGAAGACGCGACTCAAGGAATGCGAAATGGAGAAAGAGTCGATCGAGCAATTCAACCATACCCAGTTCGTAAAGAACGTTGAGAAGAGCCGCGAAGACGAATCACGTTTCGATAAGGAGTCACATGGGCAGACTCGTTTTTTCAAAAATCTTACTAAGGATGCGGAATCCGAGGACACAACTGTAGGTTCCGGATGGGATTCCACCGGGGGTGACAATAAAGAGGCGACTCATGCTTTACTTGAGGAGGCGAAGCCGGAAGCAGTTTCCTCGCCCGAGCCTGAAGTTCAATCCACAGAACCCCTTACGGAAGAGGAGACATCCCCAAAAGTGGAAACCGAGGCACCCTTGCCTCAAATCGAAATACCTCCGAATACAATTGTCTAGGTTTGCTCGAGACACCTACTCGTAGCGCCACTTCATGACCCACGGATCGTTGGTCAGTTCTTGAAAGGCTTTCAGCTTTTTCTTTAGTCGGTCAAGAAGCTCTTCATGTTTTGAGGATTTGGCGAGGTTGTTTCCTTCGTGAGGGTCTTCTTGTAAGTCGTATAGCTCGAATGCGGGTCGGTGGATGTAGCTTCGTACGGTCTTTGCCCCGTAGGGAGCGCTCATTCCCTGTTTCCATTGCGCCTGCCATGTGGGAGCTCTCCAAAGGTCTGATGCGAAAGGGTAGGGTAGGCCATGGGCGATGTTCCAAATCAACTTGTATCGCCTTTCCCGAACTACGCGCATGGGGTAATACATCGTGATTTCATGAAAGGTATGGGAGGCGTTTACTTGATCCCAACCAGTGGTTTTTTCTTTTTCCAAAACCGAAAGGAACGAGCGACCATGGAACTTGCCCGGGGTTAATCCCCGACCGTTTTGCTCCCCTTTGACCTTGGCGATACCGAGGCTTTGTGCGGTGGACGGGTTGAGCTTCCCCTTATCGTCGAGCACATTGGCAAATTGAAGAATGGTTGGGGCAAGATCCACCCAACTGACCATGGCATCGGTCGCGATGCCCCTTTTGTTCAAGTAGGGGTTCCTCACTAGACAGGGTGAGTGCATGCCGCCTTCATAAAGCGTGGTCTTGGCTCCCGGCATAGCTATGCCGTGATCCGCAATGAAGAGAAAAAGGGTGTCTTCCCATTTATTCGTTTCCTTGAGAATTTCGATGAGTCGACCGATCCCTTGGTCCACGCGTGAAACAGACTGGTAGTATTGAGCAATCTCTGCTCGGCAGGTCGGTGTGTCCGGCAGAAAGCCGGGAACGCTTACCTTGGCGGGATCGTAGATCACTTCCTTGATTCCGGGATAGCCCTTGGATCCTGGTTTTGGGTTGCCGAAGCGGTCGGGTTTGTAGGGAAGTTCATTGGCGAAACCGCCTCCCCGATGCGGATCGGAGGTGCAGATGTAGAGAAAGAACGGTTTTTCCGAATCTTCGGCGAGAAAGGCTTTTGAGTTTTCCGCCATTTCTACAGGGCTACGGGAGTTCCCGGGAATGGCTTGGCCGAACTTGTAGATACTTTCGGGAGCCACATGGTATTTGCCGCAACGAGCGGTTCGATAGCCGCCATGAGAAAGGTATACGGGAAGGCTGATAAGGTTTCCGTAGCTGTTGAACTTGTGGTAACTATGCTGATGGCCGTAGTGACCGTTGGCATGGTTGTGGAGACCCGAAAGGATAACGGACCGGCTGGCCGAGCAGCTGGCGGTCGTGCAGAAGGCGTTCTTGAAGAGAGTTCCATCGGCGGCGAGAGCATCGAGATTCGGAGTTTTTAGCGCCGGGTTCCCGTATGCGCCGAAATCGGGACTCTGGTCGTCGGTTACGAACAAGACGACATTGCGCTTTGCGGCTTGGGCGATGCCTAGGCAAAGCAAGAAAATCAAAGACGTAAAAGTTTTCATGGTACTGATAAGTTGGGTCTGGGGTGATGATTAATTAAGGGGCTGAAGTAGCTAAGGGTTAGTGCTTTGACTTGGAATGCCAGTATTTAAGCT
>JACNJI010000405.1 GCA_014382645.1 Verrucomicrobiota bacterium
AGGCAACAGCGACCAGATCTTTAAGGACTAAGAAAGAAGGTGCCCAGCGAATGCACGACTTGTGGTGTCCAATCAGATTCCACGCATATTCCTTCGTGCTCAATCCATAATCCATGCATCCCCCTCTCCGATCTCCCCAACAACGTCCTCAGTGACACCCCGCCAAAAGCAAATTCCTAGCAATAGACCTTGATGAAATCAAGAAACAGATGCAACGCCGCCTTCGCCCTGGTCCTCAACCTTGAAGTTGAAGGGGCGCTGCCGGTAGCCTGTGGCAGACCCTTGACGTTATCCCTATGGAAATAGCCAAGGCGCGCTCAAAAACTGAGAAGACAAGTATGAAGAAATCAGTGTTTATAGTCCTATCCGATCTATTCGTTTCTCTCTTTGGGGACTTTAGCTTGAGCGCGGAGAAAAAGGGGAAGCTCAACGTCGTTTTCTTTCTGGTCGATGACTTGGGTTGGGCGGACGTGGGTTGCTACGGGAGTACTTTTCACGAAACGCCAAACATTGATCGGTTGGCCAAGGAAGGTATGCGGTTCGATAACGCCTACTCGACCTGTCACGTCTGTTCACCGAGTCGGGCAAGTATTTTGACGGGGAAATACCCGGCTCGCACCGACTTGACCGAATGGCTCGGCGGCCGGCCCGAGCGGGATTTCGAGAAACTCCACAGTGCCAAAAAACTTATGTCACTGCCTGACGAAGAGATCACCTTGGCGGAGACATTGAACCAACACGGATACGCCACTGCTAACTACGGCAAGGCGCATTTACGTAAAGATCCCAAGACCTACGGGTTTGACGAAGCCATCACCGGTTGGGTGCGCTCCTATTACCATCCTTTCTCTCCGCAATATGATAAATCGCTTCCGGCGAAAAAAGGGGACTATTATACAGATAAACTTACCGACGCCGCTCTCGACTTCATAGAGCGCAACAAGGATCGGCCGTTCTTTGTCCATCTCGAGCACTTTGCGGTTCACGACCCGATCCAGGGGCGCAAGGATCTCGTTGAAAAATACCAAAAGAAACTCGCCAGCATGCCAAAGCGAAAAGGGCCCGAATATATTCTAGAACCCAATCCGGATGGTCCGGCTCTTTCCGATGGTGAGCTCAAGGCGCTTGAGAGAAACGACGACCTCAACCTTCATCAGGCCAAGCGCGTGTGGTGGGTGAAGCAACAGCAGGACAACGTCGAGTTTGCCGGAATGCTCGAGGCCACCGATGAAAGCCTTGGCAGAATCCGGGCCAAGCTCGCTGAATTCGGGTTGGCCGAAAACACCATCGTCATCTTCACCGCGGACAACGGAGGCATGTCCGCATCGAATCAGTACAAGGGAGTCAATTACCCCCGGAAGCAGCTGGACAGCCGCTTCGCTTCATCCAACCTTCCCTTGCGGGGGGCCAAGGGGTGGAACTACGAAGGTGGCGTACGGGTCCCCTTGGTCGTTCACTGGCCGGGTCAAACCAAGGCCAATTCCACCTCCCATTCGGTGGTTGCCGGGACCGATTTACTATCCAACTCTGCTTGAAATGCTCGGACTACCCGGCCTCCCTGAGCAGCATGTGGACGGGATGAGCTTCCTTCCTGCCCTTAAGAGCAAGTCTCATGACCGCGGCGCCATCTACTGGCACTTTCCCCATTACAGTAACCACGGATACCAAAGTCCGGGTGGTGCGATTCGCCTGGGTAACTACAAACTGCTCGAGTACTTTGAAAACGGAGCCGTTCAGCTCTTCGACTTGGAAAACGATCTTGGCGAGCAGAACGACCTTTCCACTGCCAAGCCGGAGATAACGAAAAAACTATTAAAAATGCTGCACGACTGGCGCCGCGAAGTGGATGCGAAGATGCCGCAATTGAAGACGGCCGGTTCGAGCAAACCGAAAACTCCTCCCACCGAGGTTACGACTTTGCCTGCGGACGTCGAAACCTTCGCCCCCGGCTGGAAGGTCCGTGACTTGGGTGGTCCGGCCATGAAGCCCGGGTTGCGTACGCAATGGGATGGGCGCAAGAAGGTGCTGCTTACGCATCCGCTCAGCAAAAACGTTCCCTGTGTGCTTTCACGTAAGATCGAGGTGCCTGCTGGAAAGAAAACCACCCTTGATCTAGAGGACACCAACCACCCGAAGGGCAACTGGAAGCTGATCGTCTTGATCAATGGAAAGAAAGCGCTGAGCAAGGATATTGAGGAAACGAAGTGGCAGCAGGTTCAAATCGATCTTAGCACATACGCCGGCAAGACGGTGAGCATCGAACTGGAGAACCGTGCAACGGGTTGGGCTCATGAAGCCGCTTACTGGAGCCGAATTAAAATCGTTCACTAAAAGCTTGAATCGGAATGAAAGCGGAAGCGGTGGAGTGCTCCAAGGGGCAACGAACGTTCTGGAATGATTTGCGAGAAGCTCCTATGATTCTTGAAAGTTGGTAGATCGACCGTTAACTTAAATATATGAAAACTTTAAAAATAACTATTCTGGCGAGCGTTCTGATCGCCATGACGACTTCAATTTGGGCAGAGAACCTCAAGCTCAACCTTCGCTCCCAGAGTAAAGACGCTGCTGATACCAAGGTGAACACCGAACGGGTGATGTGGGATTCGAAAAAAACCGCGCTTATTATTTGCGACATGTGGGACGATCACTGGTGCAAATCGGCCTCACGCCGTGTCGGAGAGATGGCACCAGTATTGAACGACACGATCAAAATCGCTCGAGCCAAGGGCATTTTCATCATCCATGCTCCGAGCAGTGTGATCGACTTCTACAAGGATACTTCGCAGCGCAATCTCGCTCAAAAAGCTCCATTTGCGAAAGCCCCGATCAAGCTTTCAACATCTCCGCGTTGGGGCACTGCCTGGTGCTGGACGGATGGCAAACGCGAAGGTGTCCTTCCCATCGATGACTCCGACATGGGTTGTAGCTGCAAAGGTGAGAAGTGTGATATCCGCGAGGCATGGAAACGTCAGAACAAGCTTATCGACATAGCAGAGGGCGATGCTGTTACCGACAACGGTCAAGAGACCTATAACTTGCTCGCTGAACGGGAAATTGACAACGTTATCCTCTGTGGCGTGCACCTAAATATGTGTGTGCTGGGTCGACCGTTCGCAATCCGCCAGATGGTCAAAGTCGGCAAGAACGTGGCCTTGATGCGCGACATGACCGATACGATGTACAATCCGGAGCGCCCCCCGGGTGTCGACCATTTCACCGGTACCGATCTCGTGATAGAGCATATTGAGAAGTTCTGGTGCCCGTCATTTACAAGTACGGATATTACCGGCAAGAAGGCTTTTCGTTTCAAGGAGGACAAGCGCAAAAAGTCGCGAAAATGATGCGAGTGCCGAACAAGTTAACTTATACCAAAGCGTAGTTCGTTTCCGTTATCCTCGTACTTGCCCGACTTTCCGATAGGCTTCATGATATTTATTTGAATATTTCTTCTGCTTGCAAGTTTGTTCAAATCCTTCGCGGATGTGTTCAACTGCTTTTTAGCATACTTAAAGCTACGGCTTCCGCCACCTCAATCCCGTCCACCGCCGCCGATAGGATCCCGCCTGCGTAACCGGCTCCCTCCCCAGCCGGATAAAGCCCACTCGTATTCATGCTTTCATAAGCGGCATTCCGTTTGATCCTTATTGGCGATGAAGTGCGCGTTTCTACGCCGGTGAGTACGGCATCGTCCATGGCGAATCCATTGATCTTCCTATCGAAAGCCGGTATCGCCTCGCGTATGGCTTCAATCGCGTAGTCCGGAGCACAGTTGCTCAGGTCCGTCATGGTCACGCCAGGCTTGTAAGAGGGCACCACTTCCCCTAACGCTGTCGAAGGCCGGCCCGCAAGGAAATCGCCGACCCTTTGCGCTGGCGCGTTGTAGTTGCGTCCTCCTGCATCGAAAGCCATCACTTCCCAATGGCGCTGAAAGTCAATGCCCGCCAGCGCATTGCCTGGATAGTCTGCCTCGGGGGTAATGCCCACAACGATGCCGGCGTTCGCATTTTGCTCGTTGCGGGAATACTGGCTCATTCCGTTGGTGACCACATGTCCTTCCTCGGATGTAGCTGCTACCACCGTACCACCGGGACACATGCAAAAGCTGTACACCGAACGGCCGTTTTTGCAGTGGTGCACCAGTTTGTAATCGGCAGCGCCCATCAGCTTGTTTCCTGCAAATTGGCCAAATCGTACGCGGTCGATCAATGATTGGGGATGCTCTATTCGAAAGCCGATTGAAAACGGTTTTGCTTCAATGTAAACACCTCGTTGATGCAGCATCCTAAAGGTGTCGCGGGCACTGTGCCCAACAGCGAGTACCACATGATCGGTGTCTAGCATTTCACCACCGGTGAGCGTTACGCCCCGCACTTGTCCATTTTCAACAAGTAGATCAGTGACCTTGTTTTGAAAGCGAAATTCGCCGCCAAGTGACTCAATGGTTCCGCGCATCTTTTCCACAATACCCACTAGCCGGAACGTACCAATATGTGGCTTGGCCAAATATAAAATCTCTTCGGGGGCGCCCGCTTTTACAAATTCAATTAACACCTTGCGGGCGATGAAACGGGGGTCCTTGATTTGGCTGTACAGCTTGCCATCGGAAAAGGTGCCGGCTCCACCCTCTCCGAACTGCACATTCGATTCTGAATTCAATATTGATTTGCGCCAAAGAGCCCAAGTGTCCTGAGTACGTTCGCGAACGATTTTACCGCGCTCCAAAATAATCGGATTGAAGCCCATTTGAGCCAACAGCAAACCCGCAAACAAGCCGCAGGGTCCCGTGCCGATTACCACTGGTCGTTGGTTCAGCCCCTTGGGGGCATGTGCTACAAAATGATAACCGGTATCGGGAGTCTTGGATAAATTTCTGTTTTGCTTCCGTTTTTTTCCCTTATCCAAAACATATGATTCATCGGCTACTTCCACATCCAGTGTGTAGATAAGGTGGATGGCTGAGCGCTTTCGTGCATCTATCGCGCGTCTAAAAATAGTATAGCTCAGCAACTCTTCCGACGCGATACCGAGTCGCTCGACGATAGCGGTACGCAAATCGTCTTCGGAATGATCAAGCAATAGTTTAATTTCGGTAAGGCGTAACATTATGGGCATTACTTTACTTGATTTGTATAGAATTGGAATGTTTGTTTCCGCTTAACAGAGAAAAGTGGTGGCTCAAGCTCTCTCCTTGCTCTCGCGCAACTGCACTAATTTTGATGTTCGTTGGCCCGGAAAATACCGAACTCAATCCATGAATGCACATGCTTGGACTGAAAGAGGTAAGCATTTAAATAATTGGTAGAATGGTTCAGTTAAATTTAATTGTAGTCATCTGGATTCTACCGTGCTGTAACATTCATATCCCGATCCCATAGACATCTTCAATACAATGAGTTATGAGTGAGCCATTCGGTAATGCATTTATTAAACCCCTGCCACGTCGTGAATTCCTCAAGCTTGGCGGCACTGCCCTGGCCACCTCCGGCATGGCGCTTCCCGTAGTCGCCGCGAAACCGCAAAAGACACCGGAAACATTGGTCAAGATACTTTACGATTCACTGGATGAAAAGCAACGGAAGGTCATTTGCTTCGACTGGAATCACATGGACAAGAAACGTGGGCTTCTGCGGATACGCCTCGAGAACAACTGGAAAATTACCAACCCCACCATTGACAGCAAATTCTACACGGTCGACCAAAAGGCCCTGATCCGTGAAATCTTCCTTGGGATGACCAATCCGGACTGGCACAAGGGCTGGGACCAGCAATTGAAAGATGACGTCGGCGGCTTCGGGAAACGGCAGTCCATCGCCATCTTCGGCAAACCCGGCACCAACCAGTTTGAATTTGTCCTCGCCAGCCGGCACATGACCCTGCGCTGTGACGGCAACAGCGCCGAGCATGTGGCCTTCGGCGGTCCCATCCTATATGCCCATGAAGGGGAAAGGGTCTACGAGCAGGCGCATCACCCCAACAACGTTTTCTGGCATCAGGCCCTGGCTGCCAACAAGCTCTATGACATGTTTGATGGAAAGCAGCGGGACAAGGCGCTCATGCTCAAGGGCATGCCCTCGGAGGAAATGGTCGGTTTTCGTGGGCCCAAGGGTAAATTTCATGGCATCGGTGTCGAGGGTTTTTCCGCCGACCAGAAAACGCACCTGCAATCCGTTCTCAAGCTCCTGCTCGATCCCTTTCGCAAGTCGGATCAGGACGAGGTTGTACGCTGTCTCCAGTCCCAGGGCGGATTGGATGCCTGCAACCTGGCCTTCTACAAGGAGGGCGACCTTGGGGATGATGGCATCTACGACAACTGGCGACTTGAAGGCCCCTCATTCGTCTGGTATTTTCGTGGCGCCCCGCACATTCACGTGTGGGTGAACGTGGCCGACACCCATGAAGTCGAGCTGAATTCCTACCAGAATTCAGTCGGGGTCTGAGTAATGCTTCATCTGAACCTTTGTACGACCAAACAAGAACACGCCAATTGATTACCTTGAATTCGTTGGCTTTTGCTCCTTCACTCTAAAACCCTTATGCTCAATCGAATCTTTACTGTTTTTTTTATCTTTGCCCTGAAACCTCTTTGTGGTGATCAGGTAAAAACTCCGAATATTCTTTTCGCTTTTGCCGACGACTGGGGAAGGCAGGCCCGTATTTATGCCGAGATTGAGGGTGCGGGGGGGATTAACGATCTGGCCAAGACTCCTCATTTCGACAAACTGGCGAGGAGCGGGGTGCTTTTCACCAACGCCTCGGTTAATGCGCCTTCCTGTACGCCTTGCCGGAGCGCCATTCTTTCGGGGCGCAACTTTTGGGAGACGGGCAGGGGAGCCATTCTACAGGGTGCCGTCTGGGACGAGAAGATCCCGACTTGGCCGTTGTTGCTGAAGGACTCGGGATACCATATCGGTTATACCTACAAGGTATGGTCTCCCGGCACTCCCCGCAACGCCGGCATCGGAGGGAATGCAACCCGCTATGGGAAATCAGGCTCGAAATTCAATGGCTTTTCGCAATATGTTTCCGGTCGGGCATCAAAGGGTGTAGTCGTAAAAGATGCCAAGGAGGAACTGTATCGGGAAGCCCGTGGGAATTTCAAATCCTTCTTGTCGGGTCGAAAGAAAGAGCAGCCTTTCGCCTACTGGTTTGGTCCTACCAACGTTCACCGCAAGTGGATCAAAGGCTCGGGAAAGAAACTCTGGGGTATCGACCCCGATGATTTAAAGGGAAAGATGCCCGCCTTTTTGCCCGATGTTCACGATGTTCGCGAGGATTTGGCCGATTACCTCGGGGAGATCGCTGCCTTTGATACGGGTCTTGGGATCCTGATCGAGGAGTTGAAGAAAGCGGGAGAGTACGACAATACGATCATCGTGGTGAGCGGGGATCATGGAGCTCCGGGCTTTCCGCATGGAAAATGCAATCTCTACGATTTCGGTACCCGGGTTTGTTTGGCAATTGCCGGCCCGGGAGTGAAGGACGGACGCGTGGTACATGATTTCGTCGGCTTGCCCGACTTGGCCCCCACCTTTCTCGAGGCGGGCAAAGTCGATGTGCCCAAGGGGATGTCCGCCCGCAGTTTGTGGAAGGTATTGAAGTCGAAGAAAGAAGGTTGGGTGGATTCTTCCCGCGATGCCGTTTTCACCGGACGGGAAAGGCATGTGTACACTTCCCGTCCCGGTTACTTGCCTTATCCGCAACGAGCCATTCGAACCAAGGACTTCCAGTTCGTGATAAACTTCCGGCCCGATCGATGGCCCCTCGGAAATCCGTACCTGCTGGATACTCCCAAGGAACCAGGCTATGCTCTCTTGGAAAGCCAGACTTTCGTTACCTTGGCTGATGAGGATGCGGGTCCGACCAAGGCATGGATCGTGACCAACCGCAAGGATCCCAAGGTGAAGCCTTTCTTCGATCATGCTTACGGCAAGCGACCACGAGAAGAACTCTACGACGTGAAAAAGGATCCCGACCAAATGAAGAACGTTGCAAGTGATCCCGCTTACGCCGAGACCGTGAAGAAGCTGCGGACCCGCTTGATGAACTACTTGCGCGAAACCAACGATCCACGCTTGGTCGACGACGGAAAGTTCTTCGAGACTCCCCCGATGGCGGGTCCGATCCCGGGTCGCTAACCTCACTTACAGGCCTTCGTCCGGAAAGCCTGATCAGAGTTTACGCTTCCTCGGGAAAGTACAAATCTTCGTCGTCTATATCCGGTACACCGACGACCAGAACTTTCATGCGGCCTTCCGAACTGTGAACAACACCCGGGGGAATATGCGCGAAGGAACCCTTTTTTATTGGATGCGCTTCGCCGTCTAGAAAGAGTGTGCCTTCGCCTTCGACAACATAGTACAGTTCCGTACCGATCTTGTGGTAATGGGCCTTGCTTCCGTCGATATCGACGGTATGGGCCCACGCTTTGACGTTTTCGTCCCCTTCGCTCACTAGCCTGTATCGCCAGCCGCATGTACTTTTTTCTTTTTTGGCATCCGCTTCATGGCGAACTAGAAGTCCTGCTTTTTCCTTGATCATAGTATTTCCCCTTAAGCTTTCATTACTTGAAATTCGCTTTTTGCTGATATGAATCTCCCCATTTCTTATAGTGTTCCGGAAGGTCTATCTTCTCGTGCGAATTTTCATGAAAGAAGAAACGATAGGCAAAGGTGACGGTTTCGCCTTTCCTTAGATTCAAGGCTCCGTCACCTGCGTTGAAATATCTTTTTCCGAAAGGATTGGCGGCAATGAGTCCATAATCACGAGCATGCCAGGTAGTCGGATGTCTAGGGTTTTTAGGATGGTCGAAGATGGCTATACCCACTTCCTTTCCGTCGATGGGCCCCCAATAATCAACCCATTTCGCGGGTTTCCCCCAGACTGCCTTGCCTGTTACGCCTTCGCTGTTGATCGCCGAACCCTTAGCTACTTTTCCCGTAAGTCGCAATGCAGGGTGGGTGCGAATGGACATCGCACCCTCCTTGCTGTCCTCGAAAGTGATGTCCTGATCCGTTGCATGAATGGAAACCTTGTAGTCGATAAAGCGGCCGCCCTTGGTCAGTCCACATAAGATTTCCGTAGTGTCCGAACAGATTCGTTTCTCTCCAATCACCCAACTGTTTCGGCTCACGATCAAGCCTTGGTCGCCAAGTTTCTCGGCTTTGACGATCTCGTCGTTGCGAATCCGCGCTCCACCGCGACTATGCCAGAAATCGACTCCGCTTATAGGGTGATTGTAATGTATGGACTGGTGGTGGTGGTGGTCATTTGCCTCACCTACGATGCCTTTCTTTATAGGATAATGGCGAGTCATCGGAATCCCGTACGGACCGATCACCGGATAAAGGATAGGTTTGCTCGGGTTGCCGTATCGATACTCGGTAAACACTTCATTGCCGACGTAAACCACTACTTTGTCTTCTTCATCGCCTTTCAATACCTCCAAATGTTTGACGGTTAGCCCTTGCTTCTTTTTCAGTTTTTTTTGAGTCGGAGAGGTTTTCTCTACACCGGATCCCTTCAGGGTCATTATCCATGCCGTGACGTCTGCAACGTCCTGTGGGCTTAGGGTGTAAACGAAGCTTGCCGGCATGCCCGACTTTTTGGCATCCGACCGATTTTTCACTTCTTCCGTAGGAACGGTTATCTGTTCTCCGGTCAGCAGGACGAGGTTGATCGAAATCGCGGTCTCTTCTTGAATCATTCCAAAAAGCTTTCGACCGCCTTTCATCTCCAAACTGGTTTGCTGGTAACCTTCGACGATGTAGGAATCGGGGTTGAGAATTGCCTCGACTACGTAATGGACGTCGCGGCGCTTGTTTATGCCGCCAAGTTCGGGACCGACTACAACGCCTCGGCCATTCACCTTGTGACAGGCAAAGCAGGTTCCGCGACCAAAGAAGATTTCTTCACCATGCTTCAGATCGGCTTTACTGAGCCTTTCCTTGCTCGCTGCAATTGTGGTTTGCCCCGTACTGCCCTTGCTTGCAAAAACTAGATACATGACTTTACCCTTTTCATTCCCTCCCAAGACGACTTTGCCCGCTTTCGCTTCCCTTACGTATACGCGCAACTTTCTCCCAATGCTCGTGGATAGTATATGGTCGGTTTCGGTGAATTCGCCGGTCAACCATTTCGGGATAGGGGACTGGTTGTCGAATGCTACGTAGACGAGGGAGGAAAGGTTCGTTTCGAAGCTCAAGAAATCACTCTGCACGCTTGATTGATTCGCTTTTCGAGTGGGAATCAAGGTCGCTCCGGAAATTTCATCCGGGACACCAGTGATCGTTGTGTCTCGATCATCTTCATAAGCAAGCACGCCGCGCTGAAGGCCATCGTTTGTGGCATACAAGTCAGCCTCTTTCCCACCCATTCGAATGTTGCTAATAAATAGACGATCCTGCCATTCCGAATCAGTTATTCGATGCACGCTAAGTTTTGCTATGTTGGAAACCAAATTTTTCCCTATGAACGCGGAGACTCTGACATCGGAGTCTTTGGATATTGAAATTTCTCCTGCTGTTTTTGGAGATGTTTCATTGGGGGTGGAACCGTCTAGAGTGTAGCGAAGATCAAACGATTTCTCTTTTGGTAAACTTCCCTTGATTAACACTTTTGTGGATTTTCGAAAGTTCGTTTCATTCGCAGTTATTGTGACTTGGCCTTCGATTGCGGAATCTTCACTCGCATGCTTCAACCACTGCTCGACCTTTCCTTGCAGGCTGCGATCTCCTTCCTCCATTAAGCTGAGAGCGGCCATGAGCCGGATTCCGTTTCGCGGATCTTCAAGTAGTTGTCCTCTTTCAGCTTGGGGTAACTGTCGACGCATTACCTGCCAGTTGACATATGTGGTCACCCGGTCTTTTTCGTCGGCTACTGCCTCCAGAATCGAATTTCCATAATCTCCCCAACCGACCTTTCCCAGAGACTGCATGGCGGCAGTGCGAATTCGGGGTTCGGGATCTTCCAGCAAGCTAACCAGAATCGCTCGGGAATCGGTTGCTTGGTTCTCTCCCAGTATACGAGTTGCTTGGATCCGCAGATTCAAGACTGAGCTTTCTCGGGCAAGTTCTTTGATGTCTCCAAGTCCCGTTCCGTTTGCTTTACCAATCCGTCCGACCGCCCAAACAGACCAAGTTGCTTGGCTTTCTGAAAGATTTCCGGAACGAATGGCCTTCAGTAATTCGCTACTTGCCTTCGAACCTCGCCTAACGAATTCGTCCTGAGCATTCACGCGCCACACTTGCACTTGATGCCCCATGTCTTCCATTAGCTGATTGAAGCTCCATTTTCGGATTGGTGTCTTTCGTTTGGCCGTATCCCATTTTTTCCGAGGTATGAGGGGATTCTTGTGTCGTAGACGAAAAACTCGGCCTTGGTATTTTGCGTTTTCCTCAGCCGTCCACTTTTCCTTTGGAACGTACTTGGTTCCGTAAACGGAACCCCATCCTGCCATATAAAGAGCGCCGTCAGGACCTACATCGATATCGGTTGGTCGGAACAGAGAGCGCCCCTTTGCGCCCTTGTAGCCAAGGTCTCCCGCTCGAGTGACTCCACCATCTACTATTTTGCGTTTGGTTTCGGCAGGAACCTGTAACGCTCCGTCCCATTTTGGGTTGTAGAGAAAGATGCAATTGTTGGTCCAATCGGCGATCAAATAGCGATTACGATATTTTTCAGGAAAGTGCTGCGAGTTGTAATAAACGACTCCCGTCCCCGATCCGCTCACTCCCGGAAAAAGATCGGAAGATGGAGCAATTGCAGGGTGCTTGCCCATCCAGTCGAATTTCCATGGATGCTTCATTGAATAATGCCCATGGCGAATTGGCATGAAAATACGTTCCCCCGGTCTGCCCGGATCGTTGTCCGTACCCAACCAGTTGAACCCGCTGTCCATGCAGATGTCCCATGGGTTGCGCATCCCCCTAGCATACAGTTCGAGATCGTAACCTCCGGGCTGGCAACGAAATATACCTCCTTCTTTTTCGCTCTTGTTCATCGGGTGGTAGCTCTTGGGATAAGTTTCCTTGGTGTAGACTTTTGTCAGCGGGTATTCGGTGGTGTCATCTGATTTTATTCCTTGCAGGTCTCGTATCGGCTTTGGGGCGTTTGGCTTTACCCAAGTATTCCCTATGCTGAAATAGAGCCAACCGTCGGGACCCCAGTTGAGACCGTGAACGCTGTGCCGCAAGTTGTTCATCCCCGTATAAATGACTTGGTACTCGTCGGCGACGTCGTCTCCATCCGTATCCCGAACGACCGTCAACTCGGGTGCGTTCGCAACCCATAGTTCGTCGCCTTTCCAGGCCATTGCCTCCACGCAATTGAAGCCCTCGGCGAAGGTTTTAACGGTCTCTGCGACACCGTCACCATCCTCGTCTATAAGGATCTTAATGTAGTCGGTAGGGGAGTCTTCCTTCGGATTGCGGTATTGTGGACCGGCTCCAATGTAAAGACGCCCCAACTTATCGAAGCATATGGATGATGGATTTATTATGTGAGGTTCCTTGACGAAAAAATTGATCTCGAATTCGTCTTCCACGTTTGGCAGGGCGTCCTTGTCTATTTCACCGAAAGCCGATGTCCCGATGAAGAATGGAATAATACAAGCTACAAGGGTCTTTTTGTCGGTTTTTTTTTGAAACAGAACCAGAAGGTCGCTAAACCTTTTGGTTATAGAAATGATGAGGTTTTGCATTCTTGGTTTTTCTGTTGGTTGCTAAAAGTTCAAATGCACGACTTGGGGAATCTGTGCAGCTAGATAATTCAAACTTGATCAAATAAGAGAATCTTGTTGCGATTGCTGGAAAATATTTACCTTTAGAAATCCTCTGCCTAAACGGCAGAGGACAAGCCGATGAGGACTAGAGTGCGAATCATGTCGGCCAGTTTGGAAATATTTGCCTTCATTCAGCGAGCTTTTTCTCCACCTTGCGGTAAAGGAAAGCATCGGAAGTAAGGAGAGAGGTCATTAGGGCGTTCATACTGCCCCCGCTTTCGCGATAGGCCTTGTGTGCAGTCTGCAAGACGGGAGCATCATTCAAGGTCTCGTTGCGTCCCATCCAAAAACGGAAGGCATGACGAACGAAAACCTGTTCGACCCGTTCGCTGGCGGCCAGCTTCTCGATCATCTCCAAGGCATCTTTCACAGGGCCGTCGAGGGCGGGGTCGCCGCTGTCGAGGATTTCTCCCGAGGTGTCGACGGGCTTCTCCTGTTCGGTGGTACGGAACAGCCCCGCGTGGTTGTACATCTCGAAGGGGAGCCCGAGGGGATCCATCTTTTCATGACAGGTCCAGCAGTATTTTTCGCGGGTGACGCGCATCCGCTCCCGTAAGGTGGTATTCGGTTCGTCCGGAAGCATTGCGTCCACGGTGATAGGTATGTCGGGAATACCGCCGCCCAAAAGTTTTTCCCGGATCCAGCGGCCCCGTAGGATGGCATGGTTATCCATGGCATCCGAATGGGAAACCAGCCAAGTGGGATGAGTCAGAAGGCCGAGGCGTTGGCCTTCCGGTACGGTGGACAAGGTCCGTTCGGGCTTCATTGATCCGTTGCCAAAGGAACGACGACTGACCCGGGCGTAGACTCTTGGGCCGGCAAGCTCGGCTTGCGTAACATTGACGGAACCGACCTTCTTCTTTTTTTCCTGCTCCAGTTTTTTCTTGGCGGCGGCCAAAGACTTTTTCTTTTGCGTCAAGGTCTTGAGAATCCCTGTATCTTCCCTCAAGGAAACCTCGGATATCCCATGATTTGCGCGATACGTATTAAACTGGATCCCGGTCATCGTTTTGCCATTAGGGACAATCAACTCCATTTGCCCAATGGCGGGGGTGATGTTGGCGGAATGAGAACCGTTATCCCAAATGGCCGTGAAGCGAATCCCCTTGGAACTTGAATCGGTCCGGGTGGCTTTGACTATTAATTTGGTCTTGGAGGTAATCGGCTTTGACAAAGTTTGCTCCAATGTGACCATGTCTCGAACAGCAACTACCTTGCCGGTTGCAAGCTCCGTTTGGTTGAGGGTTCCTTTTTCCAACTCCCAATTATCGGGTTCCTCAAAAGTCACTTTGGAAAAGCTCCCGTTGACCAAAAGCTCAGGTGGAACCTGATCCCCGGAATTGTCCCGTAATTTGACTTCGAGGCCCTCGATTTCCTTCTCGAGATCCTCCAGCGCGACCGACTCCTTCTTTAGGCTTTCCTCCGCGGCTTTCTTTCTGGCGAGTGCGGCAGCTTCCCGTTCCTCCTTACTGTTTTTCTTGCCGAAATAGCTTTTGTCGGTGCCGGTGGCGACGACTTGCTGCGTGGTGAGCAATTCCTTCAGGACGTTCTTGTCTTTCTGGAGGATAAGTTCGATCAAACGGTCCGTACTGGCGGTAGCATCGAACATGGCACGATAGTGAGACGTTCCGCGCGCACTGACTCCAGTGCTGGCAAGGGCTGCGTTGTCTTTGCAGATATAGCCACCGAGATCGTAATCAAAGAAGTCGCGGAAGAAGCGTAATACGCGCGGTTTGCGGATACTGTCGTCGGCCATCATCCGGGTGACTTCGCGCTTCACGTCTTCACGCGTATTCATACGGCCCTCAACAATTGCCTTGCGGAGGGTATCGTCGGGTCTCAGGTAACTGAGGGCATGGTTGACAGCCAGGCCGAGCTCCCAGTTCTGCAGCATGGCGCGTCCGTGTTCGTCGGGTTTGCCGGACTCCACCAACTCGGTGCGGAACAAGGCATCCCGGTCGAGGAAGATGGCGGACAAGCCCATGAAGGCCCCGTTCTCCTTGCCCACCTTGTCGATGGAGTCCTTGACGATAAGCAGGTAGTCCTCGGATTCTTTTTTAGTGGGCGGCCGAAAAGTCACCGCCTCGAAGACATAGTTCACTGCAGCCTGCAGGCGATCATCGGTTACGCTTGGCTTATTCATTAGATCGTAAACGGGAGTGATCGGACGTGAGACTTTGGTGTTGTAAACGATGGCAGTGGGGAGACCGCGGAGGTCGCCCTTGGGCTTGACCTTGTCCCAGGTCTTGGGGTCGTCGGTGATTTGCTCGGGAAAACCGACCAAGCTGAGCGGACCATAGGCCATGAAACGAAGAATGTCCTCCGCCTTGACTAGGATCTGGGTCGCCTCGGAACTATTGACGGTGTAGAAGTCCGGATAGTTTTCCAAGCCATGCTTGCGGGCGGAAGACAGTACCACGGGCACGCTCTTCACTGCCGTGGCATAAGCTACGGTTCCGCCCTCCCACTTGGTGATCCGGTCCGTGCCAAAGTACATTTTGAGTTCGCCCCCGTGGTTGGTCGGAACGTGGTCTCCCCGCGTACGCACACCCGGTTTTTCCGGATTGTATTCCGGCTCGAGATTGATCAACTCGTTGAGCCGTGTGATGTGTTCCTGCGGCGTGACGCGCCAAATACGCGCAGGGGAAGAAGTGGGCGCTAGTTGAATCCCCTTGGGCAAGGAACCAAAGAGCAGGTCGTGAGAAACAAAATTGCCCTTGCTTGGTTCGAAATTATCTTGAAAACCGGCCTTGTCCTTCATTCCACGCTGCAATTCGCCGACAATCCAGTCGGAGAATCTTAGCCTGTCGACGATATCCGGTTGCGACTTCTTTTTAGGCGGCATTTCTTGTAGCGCGACCTGGGCCCAAACCGATTTCCAAACCGCCGCGTTGGTCTCGTCCAAGGGCCCCAAATCGACGAGATTCAGATCGCCCTTGGTGGTATCCTCATCGTGGCAATCGAAACAGTTGTTCTCGAGAAAGCCTTGTGCAAAGTCCTTGAAGTTGCCACGGACTGGCTCTCCAGGTGCATAAGGTTTTGCAGCTTTGGAAGAGGTGCCGAGCAGGACAAAGACCGCCACCCCGAGGGCGAGGGTCAACTTGGTCATGCCAAAATTTCTTTTAGGGGCCCTGTGCCGGAGTCAAACTTGGCGGCCAACTGCTCGGACATGTTGAAGCGATCGCATTCGACGCCGGAAGCGCGCAGAATAGATGTGTATAGGGCATTGATCGGACGCTTGCCATCCAGTTGCGTGAAGCATCCGGTCTTGAAGGCACCGCCACAATTACCCAGTAGCATAACAGGCCAATTCTTGCCCGAGGTATGCTGAGAGTCGGCATTGTTGCTGGTGTATACGATGAGCGTGTTGTCCATCATGCTTCCACTGCCCTCGGGAACACTTTCAAGTTCCTCCATAAGCTTAACCAACATGCGACTGTTGTACTGGCGGATCTTGACCCAGATCGGGTTATCGGGCTGCTTCATGTGGCCGAGGTTGTGACCCTGTTGCTCTACGCCCAAACCTTTCCACGCTCCAAAGATCTCACCACGCCCCGAGCCGACCGTAAGCACACTGGTAATACCCGACTTGAGAGCCGAGATGCCAAGGTCTAAGATACGATCGTGCCAGTCGGTTTCAAATTCAGGATTGGAATAGCCGTCATCCACCTTGGGGGCGAACTTCCGCAAGTGGGCGGAAACGCTGCCAAGGCGATCGCGCAATCCGTTTATGTCATCAAAGCCCCGGACATACTGTCCATAGCGCTTGGAGTCCGTTGGAGGAAGATTTTCCCCCTTGGTCGCCGCCATTTGCTCGATGCGACCGAACATACTGGAACGAGCCTCATGCTGCTTCCGGATGTCACCCTCGGAAATACCGCCGTAGAGCATCTCATATAGATGGTTTGGGTTGGAATGCATGAAGATGGGCTGACCTGCGCCGCTGGCCGAAAGATTGGCCACGGTGGGCTTGGCTCTCATATTCTCAATCGAGTCCATGCCGATGCACAAATGAGGAAGCAATGTTTCCGGGAGAACCTTGCTCAATTCGTAGTCGATGGTGGAATCACTGGGTGCCACGCCATCACCGCCACGGTAGCCGCCCAGGGCTCCAAAGAAAGGACTATGAGAAGGACTGGTGTGCATGCCATGCAGACCATTGATAATATGCATGCGCTCCTTGAAAGGCTCCAACGCCTCAATGGGCTCGGGCAGCTTCGCTTTGGCCAAAGACCCACTGTTCTTCATTCCGGCGGGAATTGCAGTACTCGGAGCGAAGCCTTGGTTCTGCATAAAGAATATGACTCGCTTGGGAGTGCCCTTTGTGGTCGCAGCTCTAGTTACATCAGGGAAAAGCCCTGAGCCAAACGAAGCGCCAGCCCCTAAAGCCATACTTTTAAGTAATGTTCTACGATTCATAATTCTCTGCTCATTATTGTTTCTAAACTCAGATATTCAATGATTTTTTGGCCTTTCAATATAATTTAATTTGTAGGGCTTTCTGCTTTTAGGCATCGGAATAAAAAGTGTTTCTAACGCTGGTTGAAAATTTTGCTGTTTGCAACAGTCACAATCAAGTCACGAAATCCCTTTCCCTGACTCATCGCCTTGCTTGCTATCTTTCTGATTTCCTCTTCGTCCAGTAGGGTCATCTTTCGTCCCGTCCCGTAAGTAAGAAGTTTCCCTGTTAGGTTTTTGGCCAGCAAATCCTTTTTGCCAAGCAGAGCCTTCTTGAGACCCCGAGGATCTTGGAAACTTTCGCCGGAGGCCAAGGTGGCTGAGCCGTCGATGGGAAAGGAAGGAAAGAAAACGGTCGTGTGTTGGGATCGTTTCCAGTAACGCGAACGGTAGTAGGTCGGCCTGTAGCCTCCTACCGGGTCGAAAAATTCAAGGGGGAAGCCGAAGGGGTCGATCTTGTCATGGCAATCGGCGCAGGTCTCGACCGAGCGGTGCTTTTCGAGCAACTGCTTAACCGACTTGGCACCCCGCACGTCAGGGTCGATCGGTTCGACGTCCGGTGGGGGTGGGGCAGGGGGCGTGCCCAAAAGGCTTTCCAGTACCCAGATTCCGCGCACCACGGGGGAAGTGTCGACGCCGTTGGCGGTGAGCGTCAGGATGCTTGCCTGTCCGAGCAAGCCGCCCCGGACCCCATCGGGGGTAAGGGAAACCTTTCGAAAGTGAAGACCCTGCACGCCCTTGATCCCATAGTGCCGAGCGAGATCCTGGTTGAGAAAGGCATAGTCCGAATGAATGAAGTCGGTGAGAGGGGCGTTAGTTTTGATTGCATGACGCAGAAACTGGAGGGTTTCCCCGATCATCGAATCCTCGAGGCCGTAGTTGTAGTACTCCCTGAATTTGAGGGAATCGGGAGGCATTGTACCCAGCTTGTCGAGCCGAAGCCAGCTGGAGGCAAAGCCTTTCACGAAGGAATCGCTCCTTGGGTCCTCTAGTAACCTCAGCACGTGTTTGCCTAAAACCTCTGGATCGTGGATACTTCCTTCCTTGGCGAGATTGAAAAGTTCGTTGTCGGGAAGGGAGCCCCAGAGAAAATAGGACAGCCGGTTGGCCAGCTCGAAAGGACCGATCCGTTTGTCGGGTGATGCCTCTTCCCTCAAGTAGAGGAAATCAGGTGAGACCAGCATTGCCTTGAGGGCCAAAAAGAAGGCCTCCTCAGGGGATCGTCCAAGCTTCTTCGTGGCATTTTTTTCAAGACGCAGGTAAGGTTCGATTTCGGGTTTGGCCAGTGGTCGCCGGAAGGCCCGTCGGGCAAAACGGCTGAACGTGGTTGCCAAGTCAACTTTCGCCAAGTCCCGTTGGCCATCGAGGAAAACCTGTTGAGCCTTGGAATGGTAGGTACCTTGCGTCGGGCCGTGAATTCGCATCTCGTGAACGCGCAGGAGGGGCCCCTTCCACACATCCGAGACCAACCGGCCGGGTACCGCATCCTTGCCGATGATATGCCAGGCATGAGATCCCTGTTTCCCGCGAAACTCCACGTCGGTGTGGTACTTCTTGAGGATGTCGCGCATCCAGTAGTCGGATGGCCCCGGCCCATTGTCCCAGTTGATGAAGGGAACGTCTCCCTTGTCCATCCAGGTGGTGACTTCGAATTTTTTTGGCCGGTGGTCCACCAGGTCCCACAAGCCGATCCGGGAGCGGGACTTGACCGAGTCCGAGGCGAGGCCCTTGGTTCCCCTCGAGACGTAAAGTCCGAGCTGCATGGGGGGGGTCAGGTCGGTCGGAATCATCATGGGATCATAGGGATGAGTGAGTCGGCGTATGGCCTCGGCAGTGATGGAGATCCTGTAGTAACCGGAAACCTGAATACCGCCTCGCCGGGCGAAGTCCTGAGGCACTGTGCCGAGCGAGAAGTGATCGCTCAGTTGTTTCTTGCCCGCCCCGATATCTAGGTACTTGTCCTTAACGTGCAGACGGTACATCCAGGGCGTGGTGGCCTCCCTGTCCCGGTAACCCCAATCTTGGGGTTTGATGAGCAAGGTCTCCGCCTTTCTCGGTTCGTCGAAGCGAAAGGCCATCCGGAGGTACCGGTCGGCCGCCTCGAGGTAGGCGTCGAGGTGCCCTTCGCTTAACCTGAGGACATCGCCTATGTTGGTGAACCCTTCGATCTCGTCGTCCGCAGGAAAATCCTCGGTGAGGTCGAAGGGAAGATTCCCGAGACTGAGCATATCGCGCATGCTGTTCCGGTATTCGATACGATTGAGTCGGCGAAGAACCGTTTCTGTCGGTCCCTTTTCTTTTTCCAATTCCAGCAGGATCTCGGTCAGCCAACTTACGGCTTTCTTGATTTCTTGGTTCCTAGGTTGCTTGACGTCCTTCTTCTTGGGGGGCATCTCGCCGAGATTGAGTTGATGGAGAATGTCGTGGAGTAAGTCGGCTTTGCCGGGCTTGGCTAAGTCCATCATCCACTTTCCACCAGCACGCGAGGTCAATTGGTGAAAGCTTCGTTCCCCCTTTTGTTCCTCCGGACCATGGCACTGGATGCAGTAGGTTTGAATGAATTGACGAACCCCCGAATCGAGCTCCACTACCTTGCCCTCGAGGTTCTCCGAGCCTGACATAGTCCAAACCCAGGCCCAAGTAAGTATGATTCCGAGCAATTTACGCATGTTCGCCCTAAGCGAGTCGATCGAAGTCTGTGAGGGTGCCGGCAGAGGTGTTGAACCGGTCGATCTCGAGCCCGAAGTTTTGCAGCATTGAAAGATACAGGTTGCAGAGGGGAGTCGAGTGCCTTGCCCGACGAGCGTAGTGCCTGTGCTCACCGTGCTTGAAACCACCCCCCGCCAAAACGATGGGCAAGTCCCGGTTGCTATGGGAATTGGCGTTACTCATGCCGCTGCCGAAGAGGGCCATGGTACTGTCGAGTAGGGAGTCACCGTTGGGTTCGCGGATTTCTTTGAGTTTGCCTAGGAAACGGGCGAATTGGTTGGTGTGAAAGGTCTCGATGATGGAGAGTTCCTCGATCGTTTCTTGTACTTGTCCGTGGTGGGAGAGGGTGTGGTAGCCCTTGCCGACACCGGGAAGCCCGCCGTTGTCCTTGCCCAACTCGGTGAAGGAGAGGGTGATGACCCGGGTGGAATCGGTTTGCAGAGCGAGTGTCATGAGATCGTAATAGAACGGAGTACGATCCTTCAGGGTGAGGGAATCGACGGCTCGAGGAAGATCGTAGTCGGTACCCGGTTTCTCCTTGTCCAGCCATAGTCTCGATTGCTCGATGCGTTTTTCAAGTTCACGTACCGAGGTGAAGTACTGATCGAGCTTTTGCTTGTCGTTTTGGCCCAAGCCCCGCTGAAAGGATTGGGCCTGGTCACCCGCCAAGTCGAGGATCGAACGCTTGTCCTCCAGATCCCGTTGCGCCTGTTCACGGGTATTGCGGTTCTCCTTGCGGAAAAGCATGCGGTAAAGCTGTTCGAGGCTACGGACAGGCTGAACCGAGTTTCCATTTCGGGTCCAAGACAGTGTATGCTCTTTGCCTTTCCCTGCATCGAGTGTGAGGGATGGGAAACGGGTCTTTGGACCAACCGATTGGGCGGCTTTCTGGTCGACCGATATGTTGGCCTCGGAAAATCCCTTAGCCTGAGTGGCGGGAATGCCACTGAGAAAGAACTTAGTTGCGTTGTGGCCACCGCTCAGGTTGTGATCCAATCCGGAGAAGACGGTGTAGTCCTTACGGAATGGTGCTAGTGGACGGAGCAGCAGGGGAGCCTTGTAATGCGGTCCGATTTGCTCGGGATGAAAATGCCGGGGGACCAGCCCGTAAAAGATACCGGAAGCAGTTATTCTCTTTGGGGGGGCAAGAGTACCCGAAGCCGAGTTTACCTCCAGCAGGGGAAGTGCGAGAAAGGATCCTCCCAAGCCCTGAATGAATCGTCTTCTATGAATTGAATTCCGCATGCGTAAAAAAGTTCGTTAATCCCTTTTTTATTCTTTTTTGCGGATTTTTTCAAGTTTTGGAGTGGGGAGTTTACTTAAATAGCGGTTCGACCATCTGGTCGTTGATGCTTTCCCATTCCTTGAGGAGTTTTTGGAGGGTTTCGGGTTGGGACTCGGCTAGGTCCTTCGTTTCTGAAAAGTCTTTCGAGAGATCGTAGAGTTCCCACTTCTTCGGCTGTTGCCGGACCAGCTTTAGGTCACCTTTGCGCAGCGCGGTCTTGTGGCTTTGCCTCCAGTAGAGGATCTGGTGCGGGTCGTCTTTGTTCTTGCCGGTGAGGTAGGGTAGGAGGTCCACGCATTCGGCTTGCTTGCCCTTGGGCAGGGGAACACGGGCGGCTCCGTGAATGGTTGCGAAGATATCGGTGCTGATGACTGGGCGGTCATAGGTTTGGCCTGCGGGAATCCTACCAGGCCACCGAACCATGAACGGCACGCGGATTCCGCCTTCGTACATTTGCCCCTTTCCTCCCCGAAGGGGAAGGTTGCTGCTAGTCAGTTCTCGGGTCGGTCCACCATTGTCGCTGAGGAAGAAGACCAAGGTATCTCTTTCCAGGTCCTCATCACCGATCTTTTTCATGATCTCGCCCACGCTGTCATCGAGGTTGGCCAGCATGGCTGCGAAGATGCGTCTCTGGACATCCTCGATATGCTTGAACTTCTTCATGTACTTGTCCGCCGCTTGGAGTGGGCTGTGCACCGCGTTATAGGCAACGTAGAGAAAGAAAGGCTTGTCCGCGTGCCGGTCGATGAAGTCCACGGACTCACGAGTAATGGCATCGGTAAAGTACTCCTCTTCAGTGACGGGTTGGCTTCCCCTCACGATCGGGTTGTTGGCATCGTAATCGGGCTCGTTGTTTCCCATGTGCGTCGAATAAATCACTTTGCCAAAGGTCCGCCTGCCTTCGCCTCCGCCGGCTTGTCGGCCGCGATGGAATAGGCAGGCAAGCCCAAAGCTATCAGTGCAAGTAAGATGATTTTCATACTCTTCATAGGCTTTGCCTAGCACTTTTCGGGATGAATTAAAACCTCGATTTTATACACGGCTCAATAAAAGGCATACCAGGTAGCGAGCATTGTTTTATTTCGGCTTTTCCTTAGAAACTAAATCGGGTTAGTAAACACCCTTAAGGCACGCGGGTCAGGCGAAAACCAGTCTGGCTGCCGGCGTAAGCTTCCGTGGAACCACTGCGGCTGGTGGCGTTGCAGGTCCGGCAATAGGTATCCCAACCTCCACCGCGGTGGGCTCGGGTAAAGCCCGATTTCGGTCCTTGAGGATCGGTTGCCTCAACGGGTTCATAGGAAGGGTTCCAGTAGT
>JACNJI010000265.1 GCA_014382645.1 Verrucomicrobiota bacterium
TGATGGCGTTCAACCCTCTTTCCCGAGCGTTCTGCGACCTCCGGCAGCCGTTATCCCTGACAGTTATAAAACCGCCAGGACCTCCGGCCGTCGCCGGGTTCTCGCTGAATGGATTACCTCCAAAGACAATCCCGTTTCCGCACGAGTAATGATGAACAGGGTTTGGCAGCACCATTTCGGGCGTGGCATCGTTCGTAGCACAAGTGACTATGGTTTTCAGGGAATCAAACCCACTCACCCCGCCTTGCTCGACTGGTTGGCCGTTGAGTTCATGGATCGAGACTGGAATATTAAGGCAATGCACAAGCTGATCATGACGTCGAAGGCCTACCGACGTTCATCTGCTCCCAGTGATTTAGCTTTCGAAAAAGATCCGATAAACGATCTATTTAGGCGTTTCGACATGCGGCGGTTGACGGCCGAGGAGATTCGCGACTCGATTTTGTCGGCATGCGGTTCACTCAACTTAAAGCCCGGTGGTCCTAGTATCACTCCTCCCCTCCCTCAAATAGTTCTCGCAACCGCGTCTCGTCCGGGGGCGGGGTGGGGCAAGTCGTCTCCAGAAGAGTCTGCTCGTCGGAGCGTTTACGTGAAGGTGAAGCGCTCCATGCAAATGCCTATTCTTATCAATCACGACATGGCCGACATGGATACTTCGTGTCCCGTACGTTTTGCCACCACGGTGCCCACTCAATCTCTAAATATGCTTAACGGAAAGTTCATGAACGATTCGGCGAAGGTTTTTGCCAAGCGACTTCGCGACGAAGCGGGTGCTGCTCCCGCGGATCAAGTTGCTCGAGCTTTTCAGATCGCGTTATCAAGGAAGCCCTCTGAAAAAGAAGTTAGCTCGGGTCTCGCAATGATTAAAGACATGCGTTCTATGGGCGGCCTTTCCGAAGAAGTCGCTTTGGAACGCTTTGCTCTCCTCGCCCTCAACCTTAATGAATTTGTCTACTTGGACTGAACCCCTATAACTTTCCTTCTACCCCATCATCTGAAATATCATGAACAAGCCACAAAACACATTCTGCGGACAGGTCCATCGCCGTGAGTTCCTCAAAGATATTGGCGGAGGTTTTGCCTCTCTTGGGTTAACGGGAATGTTGGCTCAAGATGGCTTTTTCCAGTCACAAGCAACTGCTCAGGAAATGGCGAAATTCGTCAATCCGCTAGCACCCAAGGAGCCTCATTACAAGGGGAAGGCCAAATCGGTCATCTTCCTTTTCATGTATGGCGGCCCCAGCCAAGTCGACACCTTTGATCACAAGCCAAAGCTCTATCCTCTCGATGGAAAGACCATCGATATAAAGACATTTGGTCGTGGGGGTAAACGCAACAAGAGTAGAGTGGTCGGACCTAAATGGCAGTTCAAGGAATACGGCCAATGTCAAAAAATGGTTTCAGATCTTTTCCCAAACATCGGCTCTTGTGTGGATGATATTGCCTTTGTTCATTCCATGACTGCGGATTCACCTATACATGGTTCGGCTATGCTAATGATGAATGCTGGCCAATTGCTTTCCGGTCACCCGTCCATTGGTTCATGGGTGAACTATGGTCTGGGTAGCGTGAACGAGAATCTTCCCGGTTACGTTGTTATGCTGGATAAGACCGGTGGTCCCATCAGCGGTGCCAAGAACTGGTCTAGTGGTTACATGCCGGCTAGTTACCAAGGCACGGTGCTGCGTTCTCAGGGAACGCCAATTCTGGATCTCGAAAATGCAGATGGGATGAGTAAGACCGAACAGCGTACGCTTTTGGATCACCTTCGAAAGGCAAATGAGGGGCACCTTTCCGAGCGCTACGACAACACCAACCTTGCCGCTAGAGTAGCCTCATACGAGCTTGCTTATAAGATGCAGGCATCGGCCCCCGAGGCTGTCGACTTGGACAAGGAGCCGGACCACATCAAAAAGCTTTACGGTATTGATGGTTCTAGAACCGAAGATTTTGGTCGGAAGTGTTTGCTTGCTCGTCGCCTTGTTGAGCGCGGAGTGCGCTTTGTCCAAATTTACTCAGGTGGAAACCACAACGATGCCAACTGGGATGCCCATGGTGATCTTGTAAAGAATCACACCTATCATGCAGGCAATACGGACAAAGCTATCGCTGGTCTTCTAAAGGATCTTAAACAGCAAGGGTTACTTGATGAGACTCTCGTTGTCTGGGGTGGCGAATTCGGTCGTCAACCGACTGCAGAATATGCGAAGGGTACCGGTCGGGATCATAATTCCTATGGCTTTACCATGTGGATGGCCGGTGGCGGGATAAAGGGCGGCATTAGTGTGGGCGAGACTGATGAATTAGGTAGTGCCGCCGTTGTCGATCGCTTCCACGTTAAGCGCCTACATTCCACTATATTACATCTGATGGGGCTCGATCCCAATGCCCTAAATTATTTCTATGGCGGTCTCAATCGCCGCTTAGTGGGAGTAGAAGGCGCTGAGCCGATAGAACAGCTTTTGGCCTAAAGATCCAAGAACTCTAGTCTGTCGGTCAATTCCGCTCGCGAAAACCGTGGGCATTCTCTAGGTGTTGGTTAGAAATGAGTGAAACATCCCAGCGTCCTCTTCTTACCGACAAATCTCCCGAGGATTGGGACTTCCCTGATGTTCCCGCATACAGAGCGGAGCAAATCCGTCAATGGGTCTACGATAAAGGCGTGCTCGATTTCGATGCCATGTCCAACTTGCCTTCCGACTTGCGGACTCGACTTGCGAATGAATGGGAGATCCGACCTATGGAGCAAGCCCGCGTTCAAGGATCTGCCGACATCACTCGCAAATTTTTATGGCGCTTACGCGACGGCCAGTTCATCGAAAGCGTTCTGATTCCGGCCACACTAGGTACGGATGGTTCTCGTGCTTCGCGCCTCACGCTTTGCGTTTCCACTCAAGTCGGATGCGCCCTCGGGTGCAAGTTTTGCGCAAGTGGACTCGACGGATTAAAGCGAAACCTATCAACTGGGGAAATCTTAGGTCAAATCCTGCTCGCGAGGAACGAGGCTGGTCGCAGGATCGACAACCTCGTCTTCATGGGAATGGGCGAGCCTCTCGCAAATTTGCCCGCACTTTTGCCTGCCCTCGACGTGATTCTATCTCCCAAGGGATTGGGAATCGGCGCTCGACACGTAACCCTTTCCACGAGTGGACTTGTTCCGCGTATTCTAGAACTTGCCTCTTACCCTGCACAAATCCGCCTAGCTATCTCTCTTCATGGCGGCGACGACGCCACTCGCGAGAAAATCATGCCGATCAACAAGCGCTACCCCGTGGCAGAGCTACTCGACGCCTGTGAAACCTTTGTGAGAACCCGTCGCAAGATGATCACGCTCGAATACATTCTGATCGACGGAGTGAACGATGATCCTGTCCAAGCTACAAAGCTTGCTGCCCACGCCCGACGGCTTCGAGCCAAGGTGAATCTAATCCCCTACAACAAAGTAGATGGGCTTGAATGGGAACGGCCTTCGGAGAACCGCATCAGAACCTTTCTACAAACGGTCGAGAGAGGACACCCGCCCGCGGTGACTCTTCGTACGGAAAAAGGTCATGACATCGACGCAGCTTGTGGTCAGCTTCGCTTGAGAGAGCAAAAAGCAGAAGGCTGTAATCCTTAGAGGAGTGTATTTCGAAAATTCAATTAACTGTGTGCAGCATCTTTTCCCCTAGGAACGAAAGCTTGTAAAGTGGAGCTTTTTACTTTGCGGATTTCACAACTTATCGTTCTTTTTTTTCTATGTTCTCTTATCGTATCCTCTCTATTTTCTTAGCGTTAGCTTTTCTTCTTAATATCGGCGTGAAAGCCGTTCAACCCAAAGCCAAATGGATTTGGGATGCTAGGGGCGATCGTCCCAATAACCCGCTTTATTTTGCCAAAACGGTAGATTTGGAAAGTGCTCCGAAAGCAGCCAAGCTTCTGTTTACTTGCGATAACAGCAGCACGGTGTTCGTTAATGGTAAATCAATAGGTACCAGTGGGAATTGGAACGCTGCCGTATCTGCGGATGTCAAAAAACTGCTGAAGAAGGGTGGCAACGTGATAGCGGCCGTAGCCCACAATGCCAGTGGTCCGGCGGGTTTTGTGTTGCAATTGGAAATCACCAAAGCGGATGGCAAGAAGGTTGTGATCGTAACCGACGATTCTTGGCGTTTTGTCGATAAGGACCCCAAGGATCTTCTTGGAGAGGCGACCAACTGGAAAATGGAAGGATTTCCCAACGGGAAAAAACCTGTTGTAGTCGGCACGATTGGGGATGATCCATGGGGCTATGTCTTTTCAAATGGAGGCGGAAGTCCCTCAGCGCCTAGGCCCGCAGGAATCGCCAACAACACGCTTCGTAGCACCGAAGGGTTTAAGGTGGAAATGATTTACGATGTTCCTCGCTCCCAAGGCTCATGGGTTTCACTTGCCGTGGACGAAAAAGGACGAATCTACGCCTGTGATCAAGGCGGGGCGGGCCTTTATCGCATCACTTTGCCAAGTGGAGAAAAAGAAATCTTCGTCGAAAAGATGGATGTGAAAATGACGGGCGGACATGGTATGCTTTGGGCATTTGATAGCCTTTACGTTTGTGCCAATGGCGGCCCCGGCAGCGGCCTTTATCGCCTTAAGGACACCACCGGCGACGATCAGTTCGACAAACTTGAAAAACTAAGAGCGATTTCCGGTGGTGGGGAGCATGGTCCCCATGACGTGGAGTTGGGACCTGACGGGAAGAAACTTTACGTCGTCGCTGGGAATATGACCAGACTACCTTCGCTGGAAGGTTCTTTGGTGCCCAAGGTCTGGCAGGAGGACCAGTTGCTGCCTCGGATGCCCGATGCTCGCGGGCATGCTCGTTCCGTCATGGCGCCGGGCGGTTGGATCTGTCGTACTGATCCCGAGGGTAAATCATGGGAATTGGTGAGTACCGGATTTCGCAACACCTATGGAATCGCCTTCAACGGCGATGGCGAATTGTTCGGATACGATTCCGATATGGAATGGGATGCAGGTTCACCATGGTATCGGCCGACGCGAATTTGCCACGCCGTGAATGGGGGAGAGTTCGGTTGGCGAAACGGGTCTGGCAAGTTTCCTGCCTACTATGCCGATACTTTGCCTGCGGTGGTGGACATCGGCCCCGGATCTCCAACGGGCGTAATTTCAGGATCGGGTGCAAAATTTCCTTCCAAGTATCAATCGGCCATCTACGCACTCGACTGGACTTATGGTTCCATTTGGGCCATTCACCTGAAGCCTGAGGGCAGTTCCTACAAGGCAATGAGGGAAGAGTTCGTGGGCGGAAAACCTCTCCCCGTGACCGATGCCATAATCCACCCGCAAGACGGATCTATGTATTTTGCGGTTGGCGGGCGTGGGTCGAAATCTTTTCTCTATAAAGTTTCCTACTCGGGCAGTGAATCAACCAAGGCGGTTTCCGGAAGCTTTGCCGTTGGAAAAGATCTACGAACCATCCGTCGTTCAATGGAAGATTTGCAGCGACCGGGAAATAAGGGCGACCTTAACAAGATCTGGAAGAACCTTGGCAGCGATGATCGTTTCATTCGTAATGCCGCCCGTGTTGCTCTAGAGCATCAACCGGTGGACGCATGGTCGTCCAAGGCTTTGGCCGAACAGGATCCCCAATCCTTACTTTCTGCTGTCACTGCTCTTGCTCGCAATGCTTCCTCTGACTTGCGAGACAAAATTCTCATTGCTCTCGACCGTCTTGATTGGGTTAAGCTAAGTGAGGTCCGCCAACTGCACTTGTTGCGAAACTATGGTCTTGTCTTCACCCGTCTTGGTAGGCCTACCCCGAAAGCTGCGGCAAAGCTAATCAGCAAGCTAGACCCTCACTACCCTGCCGCCAGTGATGCTCTTAATCGTGAACTCTGCATCATGCTCACCTATCTCGAGGCCGATTCAGTACCTGCAAAAACTATCCCCATGCTTGCGCAAAATCGTAACGAGCAGGACGACTACCTAGACACGAAACTTCTCGTTCGAAGTGGCTATGGCAACGCTTTCCTTGCCACCTTGGACTCGCGGCCCGAGAAACAACAAATCAACTATGCTTACTGTCTCCGCGTGGCCAAGGCCGGTTGGACTCCGAGTCTGCGGAAAAGCTTCTTTAGTTGGTTTAACAATGCCAAGCGTTTCCGCGGCGGGAACAGTTTCTCCGGCTTTCTCAACAATATAAAGAAGGAAGCCCTCAAGAATGTTCCCGATGAGGAAAGGTCGCAACTGGCAGTCTTGAGCGAAGAGCTTACAACTACTATTGCCGCTGTGCTTCCTCGCCCCAAGGGTCCTGGTCGTACATGGACCGTTGAAACTGTTGGCAAGCTTGCCGAAAAGGAGGGATTGAATGATCGAGACCTAACCAATGGACACGCAATGTTTAAAGCCGGCCTATGCGCGAACTGTCATCTCTTTGGCAGTGAAGGTGGCTTGGGCGGACCTGATCTGACTGAGGCCGGCACGCGTTTTGGTCCCCGCGACCTCGCGGACGCCATCCTCAACCCGAACAACGTGATTTCAGACCAGTATAATAATAGCGTGGTGGTCAAAAAAGACGGTACCGAGCAGTTCGGCCGAATCCTGGGAGAAGAAGACGGTCACATGCTCATTATGCCAACACCAATGGCCCCCGATCATGTTCTTAGAATTCCCAAAGGAGAAATCAAGGAAACTAAACCATCCAAATTGTCCGCCATGATGCCCGGCTTGATCAACTCAATGAACCCCGACGAAGTCCTCGACCTACTCGCTTTCCTTCGAAGCGGAGTGAAGTAGTCATCTAGGTGCTTATTTTAGAAATTAACGATTTCGCTTGTCCGTAAACGGGTTCATGCCGAGATTTATAGGAATGAAACTCTTTGGATGTTTGTTGGGCTCGTACCTTCTGGTTGTGATTCTTTCCCCGTTAACTTTTGCTAGTGATTCACTGGATAAAGCTAATCTCCTTTCTTCTGAAATCAACTTTCAGTTATCAAATGGAGATAAGGTCGTAGCCAACCGAATCTCCGGCATGGATCTGGGTGGAGGGGATTTCTCTTGGACTGGGGATTTGACGGGGGTGTCCGTAGGATTCATGACATTTGCTAAGGTCGATGATTTGCTGAGCGGAACTGTTCATTTTGCTGCTGGTCACGCCTATTCCTTTCGCGGGCCATCGGGAGATCTGAAAATTAAACCTGTCAGTGCAAAAAAACGCTCATGTGGTGGTTGCTTGCTTGGGAAGAAGTTACCGCCCGATCCCCGTCGGCAACGGCGCATCAAGACTTGGCGCAATGGCGACGGCAACCTTGTAGACTTGCTGGTCGTCTATCCATCCGCCGTTGTCGATGAGGCGGCAGGAATCACCCCGTTGGCGGCGGATGTCGCCAAGGCCGTGGCCGACGCCAACCTCTGCTACCGCAACAGCCAAGTCAACTTACAGCTGCGTCTCGTCCATTTAGCTGAAGTTTCCTATACCCCGACGGGTGTCCTCGAAACGGACTTGGAACGCCTCGCGGGAACAGCTGACGGCTACATGGACGACGTCCACGCCCTTCGCGATCAATATGGCGCGGATCTCGTAGCTTTGCTTGCTACTGAGAGTAACTCCGGGGGATTAGCCAATACCATGATGTACCCCAGTATTGATTTCGCCTCTCAAGGATTCAGCGTAAGTGTTTGGGATCAAATGGGTGCCCCCTCTTATACTCTTGCCCACGAACTAGGGCACAATATGGGCTGCTTGCATAATAGAGAGGACTCCAGTGACGTGGACGGAAGTTACGAATTCAGGTCTTTTTCCTATGGTAAACGATGGCTTTCGGGAAATTCCGGATACGCTACTGTGATGTCCTACGATACCGAACCTACCTCCACCTTTCCTAACACGATACCTTTCTTCTCTAATCCCGATGTTTCTTATCTCGGAACAACTACCGGTAATGTAGGAACGGAGGACAATGCTCAGGTTCTTAAGTTTACTAGCCCTTATGTGGCCAATTTCCGTTCCGCAGTCGTGCAGAGTATTGTTCCTTCCCTCTCTTCGTTGGCGATCCAAGAAGGAAACTCGAGATCGTTTGGCGTCCGACTTGCGGTAAAGCCTTCCTCTCCCTTGTCGGTTAACATTTCCCTTGTTGCCGGCGGTGATGCCGACTTGATGATCACCAGTCCTTCATCGATGACCTTTGACTCGAGCAATTGGAACCTTCCGCACCCTTTGCAAATATCTGCCTTTTCGGATTCTGATACGGTCAACGGTAGTGCCACAATCAATCTTTCTGCAACAGGCGTCAACTCCACCACCGTATTAGTAACCGAAGTGGATTCCGGGACCACAATCTCGACTTCTCCTCTTATTGCAGGTATAGCGACCAACTCACTCGGTTTCGGGATTTCTGGAGTCACCATGACTTTTTCTAATGGAGGCGAACCAGTGGCCACCGACGCAAATGGCACCTTCCGGCATGAAGTCACCGAGGGGTGGAGCGGAATAATCACACCGAGTAAAATAGGTCACACGTTTCTGCCTGCGAGTACTACGGTCAGTTCACTTTCTGCAGACTCAGTGGCTCACAACTTTACAGCTAGCCGTTCGAGCACACTCTTTGTCGACGTCGATGCATTTGGTGCCGGGGATGGTTCCAGTTGGACTAATGCCTACACGGATTTGGCAGTAGCATTGCGATCCAAGCATCCCTTTTCGGAGGTGTGGGTTGCCGAAGGCACCTATAAGCCGGGAGTTGTGCGCCCATCCGCTTTTCTGCTTCCTCCGGACATTCCCGTGTACGGAGGCTTTACGGGGGTGGAAACCTCCCTGACCCAAAGAGATTACTCGGCTAACATAACCATTCTCTCTGGCGATATCGGCGATCCTAATGTTTCTGCCGATAATTGTTATCACGTGGTGATCCCCACCGCAAATGCCACCCTAGATGGTTTTTTTATAACCGATGGCAATGCCAACGAAAATTATTCTGACGATCGAGGTAAAGGTGGTGCGCTTTGGGCTGAGCATTCGGCTTTTACGATCAAGAATTGTGTTTTCTCAAGTAACTCTGCCAATCAACAGGGAGGCGCCATTTTCTTGAATGAATCTAACGCAACGCTTATTGGTTGCACTTTCAATGGTAATATCACGGGCTCGACTGGCGATGGGGGCGCAGTTGATCTCAATTCTTCAACCCTTACGCTAACTGCCTGTCGTTTTGTTTCAAATCACTCCTATTATTACGGTGGAGCCATTAACAGCCTAAATTCGAACTTAACACTCAACTCGAGTTCTTTCGTCACCAATCAAAGCCTTAACTCGAACGGTGGCGGGGCAATCCGGCTCAAAGGAGGTTCGATACAAGGCTCTTTTAACTCTTTTACTTCAAATAAAGCTACTCATGAAGGCGGGGCAATACTTTGGGAAGAAACAACGGGCTCTCTTTCAGATTCCAATTTCACATCCAATCAAAACCTTTCTTGGAATGGGGGAGGGGGCATCTATTTTAAAAATGCCTCGCCCACAATTTTGCGCTGCTCCTTTACTGGCAACATTACCAATGCCAACAACTCTGGTGGCGCTATCCATCTAAACAATGCTTCACCCACGATTTCTAATTGTGTTCTTGCCTCGAATGCAGCTGCCTTAAATTCCGGTGGCGCCATCTCCATTGATTCAAGTTCTCTTCCAGTACTGAGCGGCAACGAATTTCGATACAATTCCGCCGAAAGTTACGGGGGGGCAATTTATGTTTCCGGAGGACAGAACTTACTGGCAACAAATAACCTCTTTCTAGGGAATTATAGTAATTCTGGTGGCGCGGTCTCGGCTTGGGGGACTACGGGGATGACTTTTACGAATTGTCGCTTTATCGGCAACGAGGCTAATGGGAGTTCCGGTTCCAGTGGCGGTATGGCTATGCTGGCAAACGGCACCACATCGACATCTTTTGTCAACTGTGTCATTTCGGGAAATAAAGCAAACTACAGGAGTGGTGTTCTTCAAGCTGATGGCACTACTCGCTTCGTGAACTGTACATTATATGGAAATGTTGCTGAGGAAGGTGGGGTAACGCTTCTTTTTACAGGTGAAACGATGGAATTGGAAAACTCGATTATTTGGGGTAATTCGGCAAATGTCATTCCGGACATATACAAAAACACGGGAGCCGTAAGCATCAACAATTCTCTTTTCTTATCTTCGCAGTCTTCAGAGTTGCCAAGTGGTTTAGGAAATCTTTCGGGGGATCCGCTTTTCATTGATGCAGATGGAACTGATAATTTAGTCGGCACAGAGGATGATGATCTTGGATTACAGGCCTCCTCTCCCGCAATCGATCAAGCGTCTCCCTCAGTTTCCGGCTATTCCTCGTCCGACGCTCTGGGCAAAACTCGTTACGGTTCTGCTCCGGATTTAGGTGCTTACGAATATCGTATAAACTCCGCCCCGGTTCTTACTAATTCGACAGAGGCGGGAGAATTATTGGTCACTGCCACAGACGGCAATGTATCCGTAGTGACCCTTTCGGTTGCCGATGCGGACGGCGATGCCGTCTCTTTCTCCCTTGGTGACTCCAATGACGATACTCTCTTTAGAATCGCCTCCGCCACTGGAGTTGTTCGATTTCGAACCCCACCGAACTTCGCTTCGCCCGCGGACTCAAACTCAGACAATATATACGCCCTGACCGTTTTTTACACCGACTCTGAAGCTCCTCCCAATTCCATAACACTTCGAGTCACTGTGACCGACTCGGGTTCAATTGCCCCAATATATGTAAACCTCACGATTGAAACGGAGGGGGAGGGAGTCGTCTCCGATACCGGCGAAGGAACCTACGAGCTTCATGATACAGCTTCCATTACGGCAACGGCGGGCACAAGCTATGTTTTCGCCAACTGGACGGGAGATGCCAACGGCAGCGAGAATCCCCTGACGCTCACAATGGACGGCAACAAGACCGTCGTTGCTGTCTTCAATAAACTTAATGCACTCCCTCAGCTGACGCATGTTCTGACTGACAATAGTTTTTCCATTACCTTGACGGAAAATACAACTGTCGCCCTAGACCTCAATGCCTCCGACGAAGACGGTGACGCCGTAACATTTGCTCTTTCCGGTACGGACTCAGACCTTTTCGACCTAAATTCCACCACGGGCATTCTTCGTTTTCTTATCCCTCCCGACTACGAAAACCCCGCTGATGCGGACCTGAACCACGCTTACGATTTGGAGATAACTATTTCTGATGGCATCGATATCACTTCTGCAATCTTACGAATCTCTATCCTTGACGATACTTCCGAACTTCCAATTAATTATACTTTAACCGTTGCAGTCGAGGGATTCGGAGAAGTTATGATGTCCAACGACCAGTCCATCTCCTCAAGCACCAGTTTTCTTCATTCCGTGGATGCGAACGTCACCCTCGTTGCCAATGCTGCCTCAGGATATGCATTTTCGAGATGGAAGGGAGATGCAAACAGCAGTATGGCCAACATTACTTTTTCCATGAACGGAAATAAGGGTATTACTGCCGTTTTCACTAAACTAAATGTTGCTCCCAGCCTCTTGCACAATCTTACCGCAGGCGTGGTTCAAGTAAATGTCACCGAGAACAATCTCTCGGTTCTAACATTCGCTGCGGAGGACGAGGATGGTGATACCGTCACCTTCGGTCTCCAAGAAGAGGGAGATTCCCAAATGTTTGATTTGAATGAAACCTCAGGCCTTCTTTCTTTCAAAACTGCTCCAGACTTCGAATTGCCAACAGATGCCGGAATTGACAACGTTTATGAAATTTCCGTTACCTTGTCCGACGGTAATCTTACTACCTCTCCCGTAGGTGTTCGCGTTTATGTACTCGACCATGCCGAACACACTTGGAATTACGCCAAGCATTTGGGTGACGGTTGGCGATGCTTCGCTTGGTTCGGCAACTACTACGATACTAATATAGGGTGGCTATTCCACGAGTACCATGGATGGATTTACCGTGAAGGTGAGAATACCAATACGAACTCAATTTGGTTTTACGACCCCACGTTAGGTTGGCTATGGACTAGTTCTTACGTATACCCCAACCTCTATCAATCAGAACCCGGTGAATGGATTTACTATGACGACTCCTCGATATCGCCTCGAAGGTTTTATCGTTACAGTGCCTACGCCTGGGAGAAGATCAACTAAGAATAACTAGTCTTAATGGAATCGTATATCTCAAGTAGAAAAATCGCTCCATCTCCAAATTGGAAAATCCTGAAACAGCGACTTACTTCTTCTTGTTTCCTCCGAACAGACCGCGAAGACCGCTAGGTTTTTGACCGTCGTCCTTTTTTGCCTCATCCTTGCCATCGGTTGACGTGCGGGACTTTATCGCGACTGCTTCTTCGGCGGTAACCCACATATGGACATGAGCTTTTTCAACTGTAAGTACGTAATTGCGGTTTAGGGTGAAGCCATAGGTTTTGAACATCATCTTGTTGTTCTCATTCAACTTGGCTTGAAGATCTGCCAATTGCTTCTTCAATCCAACGTGCTTTTGTTCGTCTTGCTCATTCTGAAGTTTTGAGTGTAACTGAACCGCTAAGGAGCGCTGTTGTTGAACGAGCTGTACGTTTTTTTGAAACTCTTGATTCGATGCAATTGTATTGAGCGAAGAAACCTTGACGAGCTCCAGTTTTTGCTGTGGAGCAGGTGCTGCCACTGGCTTGGCACCCTTGTTTTGGGCGAATGTCGCGGTGGCGGCGAGCGTGAACGAAACGAGAGAGAGAATGCGGATGAATTTCATGGTACTTATAAAGGTTAAAGTTTAGATTTTTGTTTTCGAGCGATTACTTTTGTATTGGTTTGAGGTTTCACGGGGTTAATTTCCGGATGCGCATTTTGCGAATTACTCCTGTAGTTGCGTAACTGCAAAGGCCCAGCGGGGCGGCTAGCTCGACTTCACCGGAACGCATGCTGATCTTTCGATTGCCGACTTCGCAGTCGATAATTTTCTTTGCATCGACCCATGCCTCCAGCTTGGCCTTGGTGACTCGAAGGCGAACGTCGTACCAGCGATTTTCTTCAAAGACGTAAACATCTCCCGTTTCATTTTCGGATGCATCGAAGTCATCAATACTTGATATGCCGACGAGAGCACCGCCCCATCCGCCGAGAATGAGAGTGGCGTTGGAGTCTAAGTATGGGAAGGTCAGACCACAGAAAAAATCGCCCCCTTGTCCGCGCTTTGCTTGCAGGGCAATTTCATAATCGATAGTTGGGTAATCTCCTCCGTCCGGCAAGTGGACTCCTGTCAACTCGATGCCCATTCCGAGGACGAGACTCCCGTTTTCATCGAAGCTTACTTCGCCTCTACCTGCATAGTCGGTGACTTTCCAATCTCCCAGTGTTTTGCCGTCGAAGACAGATTTCCATGCTTTTCCCGACGAACTCTTGTCTTCTGCTGAATTGGTGGAACTTGTAACGCATCCGGAAGAGAGACCGAATATAAATAAAAAGCCAGTTACGACGGCATAGTGAATGTGAGTAGTTTTCATGTGATGCATGGAGGCTTATCTTGGTGATGCAGGAAGGTATGCTTTTAAACCGTGGATACAGGAATTCACAATATTTTCAACAGTATCGGAAATTTCTATGCTAACGGCAAGCTCATCATCCGAAGGAGGTTCAAGTGTTTCAATTTGGCTATCAAGCAATTTGGGGTTGAAGAAGTGTCCGGATCTGCTCCCAATTCGCTCCTCCAGCAATGAGCGATCTCCAGTAAGATGGAGGTAGACTATAGGGCGATGTAGTTCTAAAAAAAAATCCCGGTACTTTTGCTTGAGGGCGGAACATGATACGATTACAAGATTGGACTCCTTCTTTAAGGCGTCCCGAATGGCCGCAAACCACCCTTTTCTGTCATGATCATTCAGAGGAAGACCCTTACCCATTTTGACTTTGTTCTCTCGGGGATGAAAATCATCGCCTTCAAGAAACGAACATTCGAAATGATCGGCGAGAGCGGAACCGATGGTGCTTTTTCCACATCCGGAAACACCCATGACAACTATTACAGGCGTAGGTGAAACCATTGAGACATAGACGGACTAAAGATGTCCTAAACCTTATGGATTGAGTGCTTTGATTGAGAGGTTAGATCTCCTGCGGCCGCTGAATGACTTCTATTTCGTAACCTTCCGGAGCATCTACAAAGGCGAAAATAGAACCAGAGGAACTTGGTGTGGGACCATCACTGAATTCCACTCCTAATGATTGAATGTGTTCACCAAACGAGTCCATGCTCTCGACCTCGAAGGCTAGGTGCATAAGGTCTTCCTGCACTTTTACGGAACCAGAATCGGGGTAATAAGTGATTTCGATTTCCTCGTCGCTATTCGGAACGGCGAGAAACACGAGTTTTGAACCGCGAGGAGACTCGTGCCGCTTGGTCACCTCCAATCCGAATACCTTTTGGTAAAAGGCAACCGTTTGTTCAAGATCGTTGACGCGCATCCGCGTGTGGAGGAATTTCTTTACAATCGACATTGATAAAGGATCGAGGAGGGATGTTAAAAAGAAGGAATCATGGGATATCCTTCTTAACGATAAAACGACGTACTATTCGAAAGCAAAGGTGATCTTTTCAATACCTGCCGTGGAACAAGCATTAAGCACGCTGATCGATGACTGATGTTCGGCAATGCCTGAGGATTCTATCTGA
Organism: Verrucomicrobiota bacterium; assembly: GCA_014382645.1. Lineage (GTDB taxonomy): Bacteria > Verrucomicrobiota > Verrucomicrobiia > Opitutales > Seribacteraceae. Next base: position 14,676 of record JACNJI010000265.1, read on the forward strand.
ACTTTCAATTCGGCTTCTTCCTTGGATCTGGCACCGCTCGCAATGAGTTGATCGCGCATACTTTTTTGCTGTTTCAAATTGGCTACCAAATCCAACATTTCGTAATTGGGGGCTCCAGTTGAAGTTGTTGCTTGCTCAATTTCTGATCCATTCAAGATGACTTGACCATAATCTCCTATTTCGACGCTAAGCAGGGGCATCGGCTTAAGATCGCTATTCGCAGGCTTGCCGGGGAGTTGAATGGAAAGTTCCGCTTCCGGTTGTTTCAGCATCGTCGTAACCATGAAATAGATCAATAGTAAGAACGTTACATCGATCATCGGAGTAAGATCGACAGTATCCTCTTCCCTTATGAGCTTCTTGAAGAATTCCATATCGTTACTTTCCTCCTCCGTTTGCGACCTGCCATGTGCCAAAGATGATATCGGCTTGGCCGGCGTTACCTATTTCCTTCAAGACGTCCTGAACCAAAGAGTGGGTGATTTTGGGATGAACCCTTAAAAAAACTTTCCACTCTGGATGCTTGCTGACGTAAAAGCCAACTTGGTTGAGGTCGATTTCCGATTCTCCCCAGTAGAACTTTTGTCCATCGGGCGTGTCGTCTATCGTAATTATGGTGCGCGGTGGAGGTGACTCCTTCACCGCAGATCGGCTAGCCACTGCCATCTGTTCCAGTTCTACGTATTGCTCAGACATTTGCTGGGCAACGACCATGAAGAATACGATCAGCAAGAAGACGACGTCGATCATCGGCGTCAAATCAGGAGCATCGTTGCTTTCTTCGGCTTGAAACCCTTTCATGAAGGTGTCGGCTTTACTTTTATAACAATAATTGTACCCGCAATAGGTGATTCAAGCAGGTGGAGATGGGATTCCCGGTGGGAGAGGAGTCATGGAATCGCCCTCATCGTCGTAATACTCCTCGCCTTCGCCACCCTCCTCATCAAATCCTCCGCGAGCTGCACGGACTAGTGTAAATACCATGTTGCCGGCTACACGATTTACTTCAGCTGCAATAGTGCCGAATTTTGTTTTGTATATAAAATACGCGATCAGGGTGGGTATGGCGACAATCAATCCGGAGGCAGTGGTCCATAATGCACTACCGATATTTCCTGCCATTTTCTGACTAGATTCTCCACCCATTCCAGATTCAGTGAGTACATTGAAAGCTCCAATCATACCAGTCACAGTTCCGAGCAACCCAATCATCGGGGCGATGGAACCTATGGTATTCAACATGTTGATCCAAGTATATGGTTTAGCCAATTCAATCGCCGAGGCTTCCTCCAATCCTTTCTCTATTGAATCGGTATCCAGTTCATCATCTTGAATTCTATCAAGTCCGGCTTTAAGTACCGCAGTTATGGGAAGCTTGTACTGCTCGCACAGTGCTCGGGCTCCGTCGATGTTTAGTCTGCTAACTTCTTGAAGAATGGGCTCTACGACCTCCTTCTTAACGAAAGCCTTTTTTCTGATGGCTATGCCGTTGTAGATGATGAGGGTAATACCGCCCACCATCATGAGAAGAAAAGGGATGAGGAAGGTCCAACCCAACGACTCCATCAGTTGCTGGCCGAAGGACTTCGTTTGGGCGTGAGCCGTTGTTGCCAGCATGCCCGGGCACAGAACCGCGAACGCGACAAGCGTTGATAGTAAATTTCGTAAACTTCCTATTTTCATAATTTTAATATTAATACCTGATGTCATAGGTGGGCCGTTATCGTCAAATACGTAAAAAGGTTCAAGAGGGTGGCAAGGCAGCTATCCGCTTTTTGCTTTCAGCCGCCCAACTTGAATCTTTATAGAAAATTCCTACCTGTCGGTATACGTTGCGGGCTGCTTCGTTAAGATTAAGTTTTTCATAGGCGCCACCGGCCATGAGTAAAGATTCGGGCAACCAATCCAATCCGACGCGTGCCATAACTATGCCCTCCGTGACTTCAAGTACCGATTGTCTGTAATATTCAGCAGCTTGCTCCTTGCTCCCTTGAGCTTCATAACGTTTTGCATACTGTATTCGTAGCAAAGCCCGCAGTAACTTATAGAGAGAGTATTCATTGGTTTGACGCTTGGGAGGATTCTCATCGAGTTTCTTTAATCCTTGGGCGGCGGTGTTGAAGGATAGACTGGCTGCTGCCGCGTATTGAGGATTCGACGCGGCGTGGGGAGCATAAAGCTCGTACATTTTCAGGTGACAATAGATTGGCCAAATCGCGACAATTCCCTTGAGGGGACTATTTGAAGCGTTTTGAAGGTTTGCCCCCAAGCGGACATAGGCTTCGATTGCATTGGGATACAGTTTGTTTCTACGAAGAGAGTCGCAAAGCTTGAGGTAGGCTTCATGGTCGGCCCCATTATTTCGAATATTTATCTTGGCTAAAAGAGTCCTGACATGATTGGCGGACTTTGGGTTAGCCGCTATCATTTTTCCCGCCAATTCCAGAGCCGCATCGGAGAATTCCCGATATTCGAAATCATCCAGTCTTTTAAGGTTTAGTTTATAAAGAAGAGTAAAAGCTTCGTTGAACTGCTCCATGCCAATGAGAGCTCGAACATATATTAGGCAATTGTCGTGAATGGACAAGAACTCCGGTTTGATTTCGTGGAAAGGTAATATCCCGTAAATGATCGGGCGAACCGCAGTTAGGAAGCTAGGATCGTACTGTTCATTTGCGAGAAACTTTAACTGTTGTAGAGTCTGGGGGGGAAAGGAGTATTCAAAACGATCGATGTTATTCCGTGTTTTCAACTCCCTCAAGCTATACTCTGACTGGGTTGTTTTGATAACGCCCTTCGTGTCGTCTACACTTAGTAACCGAGTCTCCATCGGTTTCGGGTTGTTCACATAGTAAACCTTAACCGGCAACCCCTGTTTTGGGGCATAAGTTTTGAAGTAATCTTGCCCAAATAAGCCAGTCGTTCCTAATGTTGAAACAACTAGTGATAGCCGAAGAATGTTAAAGGAAAAGCTCATTTATATTTACCCGACCAAGAATTATACTGCTTTTCGACTTTGGTGACTTCGTCTCCCTTTCCCGCTTGCTCGAAGCATCGAATAGCTTGCAAAAACGATTTTTCTGCCCAAGTTACGCTTGCTGGGAAGTTCAATGCCGTATCCATATAGTAGTAAGCCGCACCTCCTGAATCTCGTTGAACAAATAGACATTCACCCATCATGAAAGAGGACTCGGCACGTAGCTCTAGAGCCATATCGGTGTCATTACGAACTTGTTCAAAAGCGGAAGCTGCGCGTTCGAAAGAATTTTTGTCTCTATCCGTTTTTCCAACCTCGAAATAAGCTCTTCCCATACGGATTCTGGCGGAACCCGCGTTCTCGTGCCAAGAAGAGTTGGTCAAGGCTTGGTCGAAGTGGTTGGCGGCGGCCTTGTGGTCGCGTTCTCGCTCACTTGCTTCGCCTAGTACGTAGTGTGCATCGAAAAGAAATTCACCACCTGTTTCTCCATACATATTAACCAAGCGTTCCATCGCTGCAATAGCATCCTCGGTTTGGTTCTGGGCAAGAAGCTTTTTGCCCATCCACACAAGGACGCCAGGACTTGCGTTTGGGAAATCGCCCCGGTTGGGGACATAGGTGCCGGAGACAGGGGCTCCCACCTTTTCGAGGATGGCCCTCATACGTAAGGCAAGGGTCGTTTGCCCTGCCGACTGTGCCTCGTCGAAGAGAGCCTTGAACGTCTGGGCCGGGGAAAGTTCGTTTGGGAAATTGGCAACTAATTTTTCATATTTCTTACGTAATCCGTCAAATTCCTTTTTTGTGTTATCGTTTGTGTAAACAGAAGTGCGAGCACGAACCATTTTGTCGTAAACTTCTTGCTCCATGCCCTTGAATTCAGAGCCTAACCATGGCAACAACTTGCGTCGGTCCTTGAGGATTTCTTCCACCGTTCCCGAAATCGTGGATTCACTACCTTTGCGATCCTTATAGGCAAACACAACGGCTTGGCCCGGATTTTTGATTATAGTTAAGAGTTTGTAAGTGTTGCCGAATAGTTTGTCGTAGTGCTCGTACTTTTCGGAATAGATTTTTAAGATTTCATCAACGCCCACGGTTCCAGGATCATTCCCGAATTTCTTAATGTCGGCATGGTACATCTTTAACATTTCCGCCGGTCGCCCTTGCTTCTCGCAAGCCATGCCAATTTTTTTGGTCGCTTGCGAGGCTCCCGAATCCTCTTGGTCGCCGAACTTTTCAAGGAATTCCCGAAAAAGGATTTCAAGTGAAGCATATAGAGAAATCGTGGTCACTTCGTACAGCTCTTCCCAATCCACGACTTTATCGCCGTTGATATTGGCCTCAGAGAAGGGGTACTCGTCGGCTAATCCCGTGGCGGCGTATTCTGCGCTCTCAAGCTCTTCGTTCTTGTTCGTATCGAAGGTTAAGTAATGATTAACATGACCTTCTGGATCTACGGCGACGTTTTCTATTAGCTGACCTTCGTTGAAGTACGAATCACGAATGAGGTTCACCTTTTGGGTTAGTTCCCTGACCTTCCCATAATGCATCCGAGAATTGGAAATTTGTTCATAACTAGGTTTTTCGTCCCCCTTGAGACCGCTGACGGAGAGATCACCAAGACTGAGATGGGCATCGGCAACCAACTGATCGGTAGGGAATTTTATCACGAATTGGTTAAACAGGCGGATGGCGTTGACGTAATCTTCGCTTCCTTGAAATGCGACGGCCAATCTGAACGTCGCGTCTTTTGCATAATCTTCGGAAGGGTGATGACGAGTTCTTGCCCCGTTCGACCATGGATCCATAATCGCGGCTTTGCCTGAAGCCACGGATTTACCTCCTCCGACTTTGTCGGATATTCTCCACTCAAGGCCGTTGAACCAAAGGAAAAAACCATCGCCGTCAGCGTAGACGGGTTTGCCGCTGGATTCTTCATCAGTGGGAAGATACACGCCATTGGGGTCTGGGGTAGGTTCGGGTTCCGGCTCTTCTTCCGGTTCCGGTGGCGTTTCTTTTTTTGGAGCCTTGGGAGCTTCTTCTTTGGCGTTTGCCTTATCATCCTCGGGGGGAAGCGATGGCTCCTCATCTCCTCCGCACCCCTGCAGGAAGAGTAAGAGCCCAAAGGTCAGGCTGATTGAAATGTATTTGAAGTTATTCACCTCAAAGGCCTTCGGACTGATTGGAGTCAGTTTCCGGCACGTATGGTTTTTCCTTAAATTCTTTCTCGCCACCAAGCCCGTTCATGTCGGAAAGATCTTTGACCGGTAGACCTGTTACGTTCACTCCCACCAAGGCGCCGAGCAGCGGTTTTGCTTCGTTGAACTTCCCCGTCGCTAGCAGGGCTAGACCACTGAAGTAATGAGCCGGAGCCATGGCTGGGCTTTTGTTGAACTTTTCGTTGTTAACGTAACCCTTGGATCTATCCATGACCCCGTTTTCAAAACCCGCGAACTTTACAAGCAAGTCATCAAACCTTTTTCTACCGAAGTAAACGGAGCCCATCATGTTGATAAAGTCTCGAGAGTATTCGTGTTCGGGCATGACCTCGAGAAATCGATCGCAAAGCTCAAAAAAACGGTTGTAATACTCTTCAGCCTTGGTCTTGGCCACCGAGCCCGCTTCCCGGTCTTTCGTGCTAATGGCACCATCGAGAGACTTAGCGAGTGCGTCCTGTACTTTTGCTTCGGACCGGTAGGCATTGGCCATGATGAATGTCACGTCGGCTCGAAAGCTTTTCCAATCCGTATTGGCCAAGTACTCTTCTCCTAGTTCGATGGACTTTTCTCGATGCTTCACCCCATTGGCGGATGCGAAGGCTGCGTACAGAAAATTTTCGACGTTAGCGTGTTTAGGAAAATCCTTGTAGAGCCAGTAGAAGCCCCAAAAAGCTTCCCAGTCACGTTTTGTTTCCTTGAAATTCTCGGCTTTCCTCCATCTTAAGGTTGTGGTGAAGGAAGGTATTTTAGCTATCTGGTCCAGCCTGCCTTGCGCATTGGTTACCTTCATGGCCAAGTCGTTGATTCTATCCTTGAGAATCTCGGCTCGACGAGGCGGAAGAGCCCTTCCGCGCAGGGACATGAAGTTTTTCAGCGTGGTCAACTCGGTTTTTAATTGTACATGCCTTTCTTCGTAATAGTTTTTGATTTCCTCGGTCGTCATGGTGAGGGCAAAAAACAGGGAAGCTTCCACATGACGTCCCGCCGTCTTCAGTTGTTCGGCTCCCGTCATCAGGTTGACGTTGAGTCGAATGTCGTATCGAGCAGGTGTGTCACCCGTCAGCCTCGGCAGTAGTGGGAAAACATCTTCTATGCGCTTATTCACTACAAACATTTCGACCAAGCAGGACACGGCGTAGGCAGCCCGATCTTCGTCTTTCGCCTTGTCCGCAACCACTAGCAACTCCCTGAACGCAGGCTCACCCTGAACCCACGCTTGTTCAATATGGTAGCACTGGGCTCGGCCAAAGTACAGGTTCATCAGTTCGCTACGCTTTAAGATTTGCTTTCGATAAGGTTTTTTTGGGTCGAGCAAAATTTCAATTACTTTCGCTGCTTCCTTGAACTCATTGAGAGCTCGCAGGCACATCGTCCTCTTTTGCATGGCCATTACGGCTTTTGGGTCATTAGGGAATTTTTCCGCAAAGAAACCAAAGGCAGCGGCTGCCTTCCCCAAGAAGCCTTGGTCTCCCGTTTTGGCAAAACTTTGTAAATAACCAACACCTCGGACAAAACCGAATTGTTGAAGAATTTTGGCGATCTCGGGGTCTTCCTCGTCTTCGAAGCGAACTTCCAGTTCATCAAGGTATGGAGCCGCACCCGCGAAGTCACCTTCTCCAATTTTGGACTGGGCGCTTGAGATAACTTGGCGCAGGGGCATGTCTTCCGCACTTTGGGCAAGACCGCCTGTGGGAAGCAAAATTAGCCCGAAAATGCTGAGTGTCCAGAAACAAGTACTTGCGAGAGAGAACGCAAATAGTCTGCTAGTAGGCAGTGGCAATTTTTTTTCCATTGGGCTGAGGGGCGATATTCAATGAAATTCCTTAGAGCATTTTCCCGCAAGCCTTTTTTCTAAGCAACCAGATTCGCAACGACACCCATATTTTCTAGGTCATCTAGTAAACCGGTAAGTTTCAACAGTTCTTCGCCAAACCGTTTACTCAACGCAGCACGGGCAGTTGGAGACCAAGTGTCCGGGGTTTATTTCCCTAAGGTGAATGTCCATGCCGATGCTTTTTTCATAGTGAGGAGCTGATACGCGGTGGCCAAAAGCGCAACCTGGTGGCGGATCGATCGGGGAAGGAACATCTCCTTCTATGGGTTTGCGTTGGCGCTCGACGGTGGGATCTGGAACGGGAATGGCCGACAGCAGAGCTTTGGTGTAAGCGTGCTGTGGGTTAGCATGGAGTTCGTCAGCGGAGGTCATTTCGACGATTTTTCCCAGATACATCACGGCGATGCGATCGGAAACATGCTTCACGACGGCAAGATCGTGGGAAATGAAGAGATAGGATAGTCCCAGCTCGCGTTGCAGATCCATAAGGAGATTCAAGATCTGGCTCTGGACGGAGACGTCGAGAGCGGAAACCGGTTCGTCTAGTATCAGCAGATCGGGATTAACGGCCAAGGATCGGGCGATGCCTATTCGTTGGCGCTGCCCGCCTGAAAACTCGAAGGTGAACTTGCTTGCGGCAGAAGCCGGCATCGCTACCAGTTCCAGTAGTTCATCCACTCTCTTTTTGCGAGTTTCTCGTGTGCCGAGTTTCTGGATCACCATTGGCTCTGCTATCAGTTCGCCTACCGACATGCGAGCGTCCAGTGACTCTGCAGGATCCTGAAAGACCATCTGAAAGTCCTGACGCAAGGGTCGCAATTGAGATTGGGACATC
>JACNJI010000517.1 GCA_014382645.1 Verrucomicrobiota bacterium
CTTGGCCAACAAACCTTTTATTTTCTTTAGCTTCACTTCGATTTTTTTCTTCTCGTCATCGACCTTTTTCTTCTCAGTTTGTAAGACTGTTGGATTCCCCAAACTTTTGGGTACTGAAGACTTAAGATCGGATAATTTTTTTTCCAACTTGGCGATCTCGCGGACAAACTGTTGATCCTCCTTGTTCTTTGCCGCCATTCCCAATTCCAATTTTTTCTTCTCTTCCAGCAACCCGTTTCGCTGATCTTCGAATTGCCGCATCGCCATCTCCATTAACTCATCGTAATTTTTCTCGTCCACGATGCGCTTGACCGCTGAATCAGCTCCGAGTTGCACAACGATGAGCAAAATAATAAGGATACCAACGACCGTTGTCATCGTATCCAACAAGGAATCAAGGCTGCCTACCGCGTCTTTCTTTCTTTTTTTCACGATCCCGAAAAGAGTGAAAGATCGATTTCACCCTCTCCATCAAGAGGGAGGTGCCCGAATCGGCAATCGTACTTCGCGCAAACTTGGGTGGCTTTATACCATGCAGCGATACCTTTGCTCCGCACCAAAAAGATCACGAAACGAGCTTCCGGATCAGGTCTATTAGCCTTGCGTGCCTCCTCGTATTTGCGAACGATCTGTCGAGATGCTGGTGACAATTGCAAGGCAGGGAACCGCAGAATCTTTCCCTTTTTGTCTTTGAGTGTAATCGTGCTGCCATCTCGCTTTATGAACTGAGCGTCCATCTTACTTCCTTTGGCACTTTGCCAACTTCGATACGGTGCTTCCTTCGCCAGCATCTTAACCAATTTCTGCAGCTTAGGGTTGTTCGAAATTTCCGATGTTTTCACCTCGTAAGCAATGTCTTTGCCTTCATACACACGTATCCCAATGTCACGGCACTCTATAAACGTAGGCTCCAAATCGCCCCCCACCCCTGATCCACTCTGCTTAACTACCATAGTCTCGAATTCATTTGGATCCTTCATCAGGTCCCACTCCTCCTCGGCTTCATCAAAGTTTTCGGTCAATATTGCGATTTCCGCCGACACCTTCTGACTCTCCGCCTTCAATGCAGTAGATTTTTTGTTTTGCTGCAAAACGGCTGACTTCTTTTTTTCAATCGCAGCTATTTCGACAACAAGCTTCTCCTTTTTCGCCGGATCAATTTTTTTCGTTGGATTTGCTCGAATAGACTTAATCTCATTGCGAATCTTTTCGATGATCGCCTTTTGTTCATCCATTTTCTTCTGAAATTCCTCGTCCTCCTCCAACGCAGTCTCGATTTTTTCGTTAACCGCTTCCGGATCGATTTGAGCTATCACGACAGCCGTAATCATCAAAGTGAGGATTCCCAAAACGCATGCCAGGATGCTGAGGAAGGGGAAAAGCGAGACCTGCAGGTCGTTGTTTTTTTTCTTCTTCAAGGTTACGGCTCCATAAACGTCACCTAACTCCGTTGGTCTGCCTTCGGTTCATTCGCCGACTCAACCCCCGCGATGGCGGCATAATGATGTGCGACGTGAGTCATTTGCTCCGCAACGTAAGTCTGTGACTCCTGAACTTGGACAAGATATGCCTGCAGGTTCTCGATGCGTTGCAGGAGGGCGGAAGGATCGCCGGAAGCATGAACTGAATCGGTTGGTTCGCGGAGACGCTTTAGAAAGTACTCGTTACAATACTCGTCCACCTTATTGAGCAGATCCTCTTCGGCTTTTTGCATCATACTAGTCGGAAACATCACGAACAAGCTGAAAACGAGCGACACCAAGGTGGTATCAAATGCTTCGCTCAAGCCACCCGTGACTTGACCTAATTTCTCCTTGATGACTGCAATATCGGCGGCAGCGCCCATCTCGCCGCCAAAACTTGAGACTGCATCACTAATACCAAGAACGGTACCAATGAATCCAAGTATCGGAATAGCCCAGATGAACACCTTGATAATAACGTAACTGGACTCGACCATAGTCGCGTCGATCTCGGATTGAGAAGACAGCACGTCCGCCGTTTCCGAATGATTTCGCCGTACTCGAAAGTGTTCCAATCCCCTTAGGATTCGAGTGATAAGGAAGCTTTCCTTAGGATCGAAACCTAAACGCTTAACATGAGCCTCGAAATGCGAGAGGTTTTCAATTCGGATATCTTCGGATATTTCTTCCGGCAAAACCTTGAACTGGATGACACTCAACTGATTCATCAGCTTACGCCGCTTAAACCAGAGGATAGCGAACGACCAGCAGGCCAAGTAAGTGAGAACGAAAGGGACCCAACCTCGGTCATAAAAATAAAGATAAATCACGTTTGTGCTCTCGGAGATATGGAACACCAAAATGAAAAGGTAGAACGCAATGCCCAATGCGAGCCCAAGCAATGCAGCCTTGGCCATCGGAACGGATGTGGCGGAAGCGTTGTCGAACTTACCCATTTCGCCGGCGCTTCGCTGCATCACGTTGATTTGGGTGAACTTGTCCTTGTCCACCGCAATTTTACGGACTGTTCCTTTTTGCTGAGCCATAAAAACAATTATTTGGAATAAAGATATTGCCTTCAACTCGAAAGACCGCAAAAGAACAGCCTTTTGTCTTTCTAGTGAAATTTAAATAAACTTTATCTTCTGATCAATGGTGGAACTAACAATGAACAAAGACGGAAAACCGCGCAAGAAGGGAAGCGGCAAGACAATAGGTGCTGGTTGCTATGCCAAAATACCGTGGTCCGACCTGAAAAAATTCATTGGATCCGAGGTTTCCATCCCAGTCAGTAGAGTGTGGCTGCGAAACCTGAATGCCGATCTGGACAAGTATGTAGACCAGTCACCAAATTCTTTGCCTGAGCCTAGCGTTGACGAAAGCCTTCCACCATCTACCGGCACCGCAGAAACGTTGCCCGACTCCACGCCGGAGGTGCCGACAGAGTTAGAAGAAATCGTAGCCATTTCTGAATCGGAGCCGCTGAAATCTGATGATTCGTCCGATTTCGCAGAAACAGAGATTCCATCAGTTCCCGAACTAGGTCCTGAAGAAACTAAAGACACTCCGGAGGAGGAGGATTCTCAGCACAAAGCGAAGGACGAAAACGAAGAGATTGCCACGGGGAATTCATTAGCTGGAATCGCCTATCGTTACTCCCAGAACTTCGATCTATAAGCCCCGATGGGATTATAAGATCGGGGCAAAAAACGCTAAGGTTTTACTGCAGGCCCGAAAGGATCGGCTGGTAAAGGTGGCTCACCTCCGGGAACAGGCATAGGCACAGGACCACCGGGTGCAGGTGCAAAAGGATTTGCTTCAATGGGTGCGGGGCTGGCAGGGTCAGGAGCAGGTCCGCCAGGTGCAGGGGCAAAAGGATTTGCGTCAATGGGCGCGGGGACGGCAGGGTCAGGAGCAGGTCCACCAGGTTCAGGTGCAAAAGGGTTGGCCGGCATGGGGAAGTTTCCTCCTCCGGGAACCATTGGCGGCACACCGCCAGGATCAAGAGGTGGTGCAAGAGGTTGCCCCATGACAGGGAGACCCAAACCAGGAGGAACTCCGGGATCGGGATTAGGAACCGCCACAGGACCACCACCGGGAAATGGAGCCGCCGGCATAGCCGTACCCGGAAGAGGAGCAGAGGGAACTGCCCCTGGCAAAGGGGTGAAAGGCGAGGGAGTGGCAATTACTCCCGATCCTACGCCCGAGGGGGGAAGTTCGAAGGGTGCCATTTCCGGAGTTCCATCGGCCACAGGGAAGGGTTCGGGCGAAAAGGGAGCTGGTTCCGGCGCAAAGGGAGCTGGTTCCGGTACTGAGGAAATGACCGGATTGGGAGAAAAAGGCTCCGATGAAGGTTCAAACGTTGGAGCGGGAAAAGCGGAAGCGGGAACGAATGAGTTGTCGCCAGGTCGCGAAGCAGGTTCAGGTTTCTCTGCTTTAACTACATCGGTTTCGGGATTAGCCTCCAAGTCCTCGACCTTGACGTTCCGTACCCACCAGTCACGAAAAACTATGGATCCGTCTTCCTTATATTCTTGAACGGCTCCCCAACGAGTCCCTTTGTGTACAGGAATAAGAAGGCGACGATCGTGATCGTACGTGTGTCGAGCCATCCACGATTTCTCTACGGCCGCAACCCTGTAAGGAGATGCAAAACCAGGAGCACGAGCACCGCGATACTCAGCAACCGAGCGACACGAACCAAGAAAGAAGGTAAAGCTCAGGAGACATGACAACCCGAGGAATAGTGATAACCTTATCGAGTTCATGTAATAACAAAAAGGCATCTAAGCCCAACAAGCAAGCGAGGAGTGAGCGAGGGATGGGGATTCACCTTACAC
>JACNJI010000533.1 GCA_014382645.1 Verrucomicrobiota bacterium
GAAAGCGAAATTAGGAAATGTCTGGCCACGATCCGGGTCCAATCTTGTCGTAGTGCGAGCGGAGGTATTTTCATCCTCAAGAGGTCCAGTCGATGATAGAGGTCTTCCCGAAAGCGGCCGCCCTTGATCATTTCCCTCAAGTCTTGGTTGGCGGCGGTGATTACGCGAACGTCGACTTGAATTTCTTTGTTTCCACCCAGCCTGCGAATCTTTCCGTTCTCGATCGCCACCAGCACTTTTGCTTGGGCCGCAGTCGATAGGCTGGCGATCTCGTCTAGGAAGAGGGTGCCGTGGTCAGCTGCCTCGAAGAGCCCGATGCGAGCTCCCTTGGCATCGGTGAAAGCGCCTTTTTCATGACCGAAGAGCTCGGACTCGGCCAGATTGTCGGGAATGGCGGAGCAATTCACCTCTACCCAAGGACCATCAGCGCGGGGACCGTTTTCGTGAATCCAACGAGCGTAGGTTGATTTTCCCGATCCAGTGGGACCCTCGATCAAAACAGGCGGGAGGTTGCTTGCCAGTCGGTTGTCGGCATCGAGTATTTTCTCGAGCATGACTAAATCCTTGGAGAAGGTTCCGTCGAAGAACAGATCCTCACTCTTTCTTTTTGCTTCCGTGCGGTCGTGTTCGCTGATTCGTTTTTTGCGGCGATGAGCATCGGCGTGGGAGAAAACCAGGGGCAGTTCCTCGAGATCGAAAGGCTTGGCCAAGTAGTCCGATGCGCCGAGGCGAAGAGCTTCCACGGCGGAACGCACTCCGCCTTCCCCGGTCATCAGCACTACTAGGGTGTTTTCCGGAACCGCATGTTCCTTGAGCAGGTCTAGGCTTTCACCGTCGGGGAGGTTCAAGTCGAATAAAGCGCAGTCGAAAGAGAGTGTCTTGAGGGACTGTCGAGCTTCCTCTATGCTTCCTGTATGGGTCACTTCGGCTCCCATCCTCTCTAGTAAGGCAGTGATCCTTTTGGTCAAGAGGATCTCGTCTTCAAGCAGAAGAACCTCCTTGTCGTGAAAGAAATTCGAGTGATTCCCGTGGTCGGTCATTGCGACAATCCTTTACACGAAGCACGCTTGGGAGAAAGACTATTTTTTCATATGTGAGTTCGGGGCTGCAGTATATCCTGTTTGAGATAGTTTCCAATTTCTTGGCTTTGGCTTGACGGATAGGTGTTGTGGAGAAAGCTTTCTTGTATGCCTAAACCCGAACCTGAAAAACTTTCAGCTGAGGAAGCTCGAGTCGAGGCTCTACGCGTAGTGGCGGAGGACCGTTTCCCATACCTCGCCACCTTGGATTCCGATCAACCTCGGTTGCGTCCCGTTTCGCCCGTAAGAACGGACGGTTTCACTGTGTATGTCGCCAACCTGAGAAGCTACGGCAAGACCGCCGAAATTGAGGCCAACCCGAAAGTGGAGCTTTGTTACTTGGACAAGGGGCACGATCAAGTGCGAGTCACGGCCATTGCGGAGGTGTTGAAGGAGCGCCGGACATTGGAGTCGATATGGAATGAGAATCCGCTTCTTCGACAGTACCTCGGCAGCGTGGACAATCCCGAATTAATCGTCTACAGGATGGTGCCGAATCGCGTGCGTTTCATGCGGGAATGGGCCTTGGAATACCACGAAGTGGCCATTTGAACCTCTAAAGCGAGTGCAGACCTCGACCATCGCAGGCGAGGGCGGCTTCTTTGAGAGACTCGGATAGGGTGGGGTGGGCGTGAATGGTGCGGGCGAGATCCTCCGCAGAGCCACCGTATTCCATGTGGGCCACGGCGGATGCTATGAGTTCGGAAGCGTTCCGTGACACGATCTGGATGCCCAGCAGGCGATCCGTCTCGGCGTGGGCGATGACCTTGACTAGACCTTCGGTGGCATCGCTGGCGAGGGCTCGACCGTTGGCGGCGAGGGGGAAGGTTCCGCAACGAACCGGTATGTTACGTTCCTTGGCGTCGGTTTCACCCAAGCCGACATTGGCGATCTCGGGATCGACGTAGATCACGCCCGGCACTAAGTCGTAGTTCACATGGCCGGATTGTCCCGCGAGGATCTCGGCACAGGCTACGCCATCTTCTTCCGCCTTGTGAGCGAGCATGGGGCCGGGAATGAGGTCTCCTATGGCCCTGATGCCGTCGACGTTGGTTCGAAACGCCTCATCCACGGTAACGCTGCCTCTTTTGCCTATGCTCACCCCGACCTCCTCCAAGCCGAGACCGTCGGAGCAAGGAACTCGACCGACTGCGACAAGCACTTTGTCTGCTTCGAAGGTGACGTCTCCCTTGGGGCCTTCTGCCCGAAGGGTTACTCCCGATTCTCCTATGTCCACTCCCGTTACCTTGGTGGAGAGGGAGAATTTCAATCCCTGCTTTCCCAGGATCTGACGGGCGGCCTTTGCTACGTCGGGATCGAATCCGGTGGCGATTTCGGGTAGGACTTCGATGATGTCGACTTCGGAACCGAGCCTAGACCATACGGAACCGAGCTCGAGACCGATGGCTCCACCCCCTATTACGGCCAACTTCCCGGGTGCTGAGTCGAAGGCGATCCCGTGGTCGCTGTGGACGATGCGTTCGCCGTCGTAAGGCATGAATGGGAGTTCGACAGGCTTGGAGCCTGTGGCCAAAATAATTTCCTTTGCCGTTACGGTTTGATTTCCTTCTTCGCCGGAGACCTCGACTTGGCCGTCGCCAAGGAGCCGAGCGGTGCCCGTAAGGGTTTTGATGCCGCGTTTTTCGACAAGCATGCGTACACCTTTGCCGAGTTTTTCGACCACGCCGTCCTTTTTCTTCATAAGGGCGGAAATGTCAATGGAGACCTCTTTGGCAGTTATTCCGTGCTTCTTCGCCCCGTGGAGGAGTTCATGATAAATCTCTGTGGAATGAAGGAGTGCCTTGCTTGGAATGCAGCCGACATTCAGGCAGGTGCCGCCAAGTCGAGGGTTCTTTTCGACGATCGCCGTTTTCAGACCGAGCTGGGCGCATCGAATGGCACAAACGTAGCCTCCGGGACCAGCGCCGATGATCAGGACGTCGTAGCAATTTTCTTCGGACATAGTATCTATATTTCGAGCGTCAGTCGCACGGGGTTCTCGAGAGCTTCCTTCACTTTTACCAGAAACGTGACCGCCTCGCGGCCGTCAACCACTCGGTGATCGTAGGATACGGCGAGGTACATCATCGGACGTACGACGACTTCACCGTTTTCCGCCATGGGTCGCTGCTGTATGGCATGCATCCCTAGGATTCCGCTTTGGGGAGGATTAAGAATAGGAGTCGACAGCATTGAACCGTAAATTCCCCCGTTCGTGATGGTGAAGCAACCGCCCTGCATATCCTGAAGGGTTATTTTCCCATCGCGTGCAGCGTGTGCGTAATTAACGATGGTTTGCTCGATCTCGGCGAAGGAGAGCTTGTCGCAATCACGAACGACCGGAACGACTAGCCCCTTTTTCGTGCCCACGGCAACACCGATGTCGAAGTAATGGTTCTGGACCAGATTCGCACCTTCCATCCGTACGTTTAGCTCGGGGACGGCCTTGAGGGCGTGGACGACCGCTTTCACAAAGAACGACATGAAGCCTAGCTTTATGCCGTTCTTGGCAACGAAGTTTTCCTGGTGTTGCTTTCGCAGGGAAATGATTGCCGACATATCGGCCTCGTTGAAGGTGGTAAGGATTGCGGCAGTCTGCTGAGCCTCAACAAGGCGCGATGCTATCTTGCGGCGGATGGGGCTGAGAGGCTTCCGAGTAACCCGTTCATCGATCTCGTCGGTGCCAGCTGGAGTTATTGGTGGGGCGGGAGCAGGGCGAGGCGTTGGGACGGGTGTTGCCGCCTTCACAACTTCCGCTGGCGATGCCTTGCTTGCGGCTACAGCGTCGGCCTTGGTAATTCTCCCATCCTTCCCGGATCCTTCGATGGCGGTGGGGATCAAGTCATGTTCATCCACTATTTTGCGAACGGCGGGAGATAAGTGAGGCTCAGTTGTTTGAGGCTGAGGCTTGTCTTCCGGTTTAGGCTTAGCTTCAAGTTTGGAGTCCTCGGTTTTTTCGACAGGAGTCTGTTTGCCTTCGACCGGAGCGGATGCCGGGGAGCCCGTGGCGGTTTCGTCGATGATCGCGACAATGGCCCCGATCTCAACTTCTTCGCCTTCCGCCGCCTTTAGGCTGATAGTCCCTGAGGAGTCCGCCGCTCCCTCTTGAGTGATCTTATCGGTCTCCAGCTCGTATATCGTTTGCCCTTCTTCGACGAAGTCACCGTCGTTGACGTGCCAGGTTGTGAGTATCCCCGATGAAATGGATTCGCCGAGG
>JACNJI010000209.1 GCA_014382645.1 Verrucomicrobiota bacterium
GGTGAGCGCGACCCTTTTGCAAGACGTGACCGCCCGCAAGGGATTGCTCGAGACCCGTGCCCGCATTTCATATCTGATCGAAAACGCGGGCGTACGCTCCCTTGGCATTCGCCTTCCCGAAGGAGCCACTGGCGAACGCATTCGGGGCGAGCATGTCGAAGATGTCGTGAAGGTGCCCGCTGCTGATGGAAATGGGACGGTTCCCAATATGCGCGAGGTACGCCTCAGAAAACGCATTATCGGTCCCTACGAACTCGACGTCAGTTATCACTTGCCCGTACCTGAGGGTGACGAAGACGCCACTGGGTTGCGACGTTCGAAGGCGACTGTATTTGGGCTTGATTTGCCAGAGGTTCACTCTCTTCGCGCCTTTCTTTCCCTACGAGCCGGCGGACGTTTGCAAGTAGAGACGATTCCGTCCTCAATTCCTTCCGTGTTGCGGCCGATCGAGTGGCTTTCCATTCCTGAGGACTTGCGACGTAAGACGGGTGCCGCCGATGCAAACCTTGCCTTCCGAGCTCTTCGCCCCGAATACGAATTGCCCATCGTGATTACGGGACTCCCCGCTGATGAAACCTTGCCCGCCCGTGTTCGAGCCTTCGAACTGGTATCGACTTTTTCAGAATCCGGACTTTTGCTAACCGAAGCTACGGTGCGTCTGGACGCAGGAGACAAGGAACGACTTACGGTTCTTCTCCCTACAGGTGCCCGCTTCTGGTCCGCATTCGTGAACGGGCAAGCCGTGGCGGTTCGTCGCGAGATTGCAAAAATCCTCGTGCCACTTGAGGAAAACGTACTCCGAGATGTTCCCACCGAGGTTCGTTTCCTTTATGCCCTAAAGCTTGCCGTCGACAATCTCGACGACATAGACGTTCTCCTTCGCGGTCCTCGTCTCGACTTGCCACTGGAGAACATTACCTGGAGGTTGCGCCTTCCCGAGGATTGGGAGACGGAGGAATTCGTTGACGGGACGCTTGAGCGACGTGAAGACAATGCCACTCTCGGTGATGCATTCGCCTTTGATCTCGAGTCTTATCTTGCGGGTGAATCACACCTCCGTGAGATGGGCGAAAAACGAGCCGAGGCTTTGCTTGAGGCGGGCAACGATCTGATCGCGGGCGGGAGACGTCTTCGAGCTCGCGAGGCTCTACGGTCGGCATGGCGCTTGTCGCGTTCCGACAAGAGTTTCAACGAGGATGCTCGCGTACAACTTCGCAATCTCAAATTGAACGACGCCCTGGTGTGCCTTGCAAACCGGAGGGCCAAACACTTGGAGGAAAACGATGAAAACCGATCCCCCGTCGTACTTGAACTGGATGCCTCTGGCGACAACCCGGTCTTCACCAACGACGAGGCTCGTTCGCTGCTTTCAGCCGCCACTGAGGAAAATCGGCAAGCCTTGCGAACTATCGCCGCCGCCATCGTTGATCATCAAGACGCGGCTCTGGCCGCACCCGCCGCCATCCGTCCGAATCTCCCCGAACGTGGAAACGTCTTCTTGTTCGAGCGTCCCTTACGTGTCGAGACCTTCGCCGACCTTCGCCTTCGTCTGCAAGCTTCCAGAAAGGTTCAAAGCGCTTCCTTTGGTCCTCCTTTCCTTCTCTTGGTCGTCTTGTTTTTGGCAACAGCGGCACTGGTCGCCGCCTTGCGGTTTCGGGAGCGACCCTAGCTCAGAGGTCTACTCTCCCAAGCGCCTGTTCGGAACCAAGTAGCTTCTGACATAGTCGCCTACGGCGTCTTCCAGATCGAACAGGTTGTCCGAATATCCGGTTTGGCGGATTTTCGAGATATCCGCTTCCGTATGATACTGGTACTTGTCCCGAATGGATTCGGGCATGTCGACGAAGGTTATGTCCGGATTCTTGTCGAGAGCCGCGAATATGGCGTGGGCTAGGTCGAGCCATGTTCGAGCTTTCCCGCAACCCAGATTGTAGAGACCTCCGAACTCGTCGTGTTCAGCCAGATGCAACGTCATCCGCACGGCGTCTTTGACGTATAGAAAATCGCGTTGCTGCTCACCGTCCCGATATTCCGGAATATGGCTACGGAATAGAGTCATACCGCCGTTCTCTTGAATCTGAGCAAATGCCTTGCTCACCACGGAGCGCATGTCGCCCTTGTGCTCCTCGTTCGCACCGTAGACGTTGAAGTACTTGAGTCCCACGATACGAGACAACAGGCCCTCGTCGCGGGCATGAAGGTCAAACTTATGCTTGGACCAACCATAGAGGTTGAGTGGCTTGTATTGCTCGAGCTCATTGGTTTTATCGTCCATCCCCGCGGAACCGTCCCCGTAGGTGGCGGCGGAGGAGGCATAGACAAAGCGCGCGCCTTTGGCCAAGGCCCATTCGCAAAGTTCCAGAGTGTATAGAAAATTGTTGTCGTGAAGGTAGTTCTCGTCGGTTTCCGTGGTGCTTGAGCAAGCGCCTAAGTGAATGACCGTGTTGACCTCGCTCAACTCCTTGGAATCGGTACGGACGAGCTGACGCAATTCGCCTGCGTCCAAGTATCGTTGATGGCTCAGGGCATCTAGGTTTCGCTGTTTGGCCGGGTTGCCTTCAAGGAAGTCGGCCAGCCAGATGTTATTGAGGTCGCGATTGTTGAGAGCCCATGCAACTGCGCTTCCGATAAAGCCCGCTCCGCCCGTTACGAGGGTTACGCCATGACCTAGGTCATGCATTGGAAAGCTCTATGGAACGGTCGTAAGCCGCTTGCGCTGCTCGTTGCACCATGCCTCTGTAGTCCTCAGCTGCAAAACTTTCCAAGGCGGCTTGCGTAGTGCCGTTGGGTGAGGTCACGTTGTTGCGCAAGGTTTCGGGATCCAGTTCACTGTGAGCCATAAGTCGTCCTGCTCCAAGGACAGTTTCGATGGCGAGGATTCGTGCTCGCTCTTTGTCGAAACCTAGGGATTCGGCTGCGGCTTCCAAGGCGCAGGCGAATTCAAAAACGTATGCGGGGCCACTTCCGCTGATGGCGGTTATGCAATCGATGTGTCGCTCTTCCTCAACCTTGAGGGCAACACCCAATGCGGAGAGTATGCGTTTCACATCTGCCTCGTCTTCTGTAGTCGGAGGGGAGGCGAAGAGGTAGCCGGTCACGCCGGCGCCGATCTGGCCGGGAATGTTTGGCATTGAGCGAACGACGTTGCGGGCTTTGGAGAACTTTTCTCGGAGACTCGCCAAGGTTTTACCGGCCATTATGGAAAGCACGAGGGATCCCTCGCATGCGTCAAGGATAGCTGTATCTAATTCCGCCAGTTGGTAAGGCTTGCATCCCAGAAGTACTCGTTCCGGACCTGAGGCGAGCAAGCTTTCAAGACTTTCCGCTACGCCAATTCCCGTGGATGCCGAAAGTTTCTCGGCAGTGCCGTCGGGTGCCGAAGTGCAGACCATCTGTTCCGGCGAAAAGATTTCATTGCGGAGCAATCCCTCCACCATAGCGGTCACCATCTTGCCGGCGCCGACGAATGCGAGTTTAGGTTTCATGGTTATCTTAAATTGTCGGAGAGCCTTTTGAGTTCAAGTCTCTTCGGTATTATTGGAGGTTGGAGAGAGAGGTCCAATGGATTGCACGGTGAGTGAGCCGGTGAGGAAGTCGTGCAGGCATCTCCGTTCACGATTAAAAAAGGCGAAGAGAAAATTAAGGAGACCCGGCAGAAAGAAAGGCGTGATCAGGCATAGAATAGCCATTCCCTTGATGAGCGATCGAGACAAGGCGATCGCAAAGCGTGGCGGAGAACCGTCGCGGTGGGATACCGCCTGCAAGCCGAAGGTGGCTTTTCCTAACGATTTCCCACGGAAGAAGAATTCCCCGAAGAAACAATAAAATACGGGAAGAGTGAAAGCGCATACGACGATGAAGCCAATTAGACTGAGAGTTTCCTCGGAGACGCCTGATTCTTTGATGAACAGGGCCATCTTTTCCGTATCGAAGTGATCTTCGGGGCTCAGTTGGGAGGCCGAAAAAATGAGGTCTTGAAACTCTTGTTTCACTCTTTCTCCGTAAAGCTTCGGTAAAAACATTACGACGAGCTGAAGGATCACGATGAAAAGCACCAGATCCATTCCAAAGGCAACTATTCGATGTATCCATTTAGGAGGTATAGGGGCTGACTGGCTAGAATCGAGTCCGGTTACATGGTCGGTTAGCCTCAGCGTCTTGGGTCCGTTGTGATCATGAAAGCGAGAGCTTTTTGGTCTTCCGTTGAAGTGCGATTTGGGGTTAGCCTCCAAGGATCTCGGCGAGCCGGTACGCCTGCCCCGTATGGCGCATGAGCATGGCCACGGT
>JACNJI010000416.1:0-1435 GCA_014382645.1 Verrucomicrobiota bacterium
GCGTTGCCGCACTCGGGTTACCCCATTTTGCGGTGATTGTCGTTCCCGCTTTCAATTCGGGAACGCGCACCCAGTAGGCGGATACACCCGTGGGATCCCACTTGACTGGTTCGTACTTCAATTCTTGGGCTCCATCGGGCCCTACGAATCTAAGGTCAAAACCTGCAGGGGAGTTGAATTGTTCGTACGAAAAACTGTTAATCTCAGCGTCTATCTCAATATAAACCGGGAAGTCGGTTAAAGTTTCATTACCATCGTACCCGGGAAAAGTAATAGGCGCGGAATATTCCCATCGGGTGTAATCCTTGACGTGAAGAGTCAGGGTGCTGGGGCGACTGCCGGCTGCATTACTGGCGTGAATGGTAACACCATAAGTACCCTCTGTCGTCGGCGTTCCGGATATCAGTCCGGAGAGGGGATTGATTGAGAGTCCTGATGGCAAACCGGAGGCAAGATAGGAATCGGTGGATCTGTCGGCAATGATTTGCAGAGAGAACGGGTTACCCTTGAGGAGGGATATCTCCGATTTGTTAAGAATGCCCGGCCGATTTTCGAAAGATGGCGGGTTTTCCTTGTGTGGATGCGTGCCGCTCAATTGTTCCGAAAGTCCCCACTTGTGGCTGAGATAACCTTCGACCATGGCGACTTCATCATCACTTAAATCAGAGCGAAAGAAAAGTATTTCACCGATTTCCACGCCTGCGTAGCTTCCGATGCCGTCCTGGTCGCGAGCCCCGATCACGACGTCATCGTCGGTAGCCGGAACGGGTCCTCGGTCATCGTTGCTATATTCTTGGTTGCCGTCTGCCCATTGCGTACGCTTGAAACCATCCCTGCGAGCAGCCCAAACATGGGTTTCGTCGTTTATTTTGGTTCCGCCGTAAGGACCGTCGGGACCCGTGGTGCCGCGAATCGTGAAGGTTGCGTAGTCGTTGTTCGGCTTGCGGAACTGCCAACCCACGCCGTCTTCCCCCCTTTTCGAAATGATCGGTCGCCAGTTGGCGATGGTATCGCCCTTTGTCACCAGAAACAAGGTGGCCTTTTCTCCGAAGTTAAAGGGTTCGGAGTTCGCAACGCGCAAGTATTGGTCAATCCCGTTGAACTTTGCAATCGTCTTGCCGTTCCAGCGACCAGGGGCGATCTCCGGGCCATTCCCGTTCCCCGCGTGGTGCCCCTGACCTGATTTGTCACGCCAGAAGTTTAGACTCCCGCCGAAAGGTTCGTTGGAGGCGTTCCCGTCCCCGTCCACGTCGGATGCGTCCAACCAGAGGATGAGTTCTTGGCCGGGAAGTGAGTTGGTGGTGAATTCGAAGGATCCCGCGTTGAATTTCGTCGCTTGGGGTGACCAAACCTCACCTGCCACATTCTGGGCGTGGATTCGGTAGTAATAAGTCTCTCCTCCCGTCAATCCGGTTACCGGGATGTCGATTGTTCC
>JACNJI010000416.1:1462-4286 GCA_014382645.1 Verrucomicrobiota bacterium
AAAAAACCATTTACTGTTGTCGGAAGCGTTAACATCGGTATTGAAACCTGCGTCTTCGTCACCCCAGAAAACTTGTACGAGCGGGGCATCCCCTCCGAGAGTTAAGGTTGTTTCTAAATCACCGGCGAAAATAGTGGCGACTTCTTGATCGGTAAGGTCGCGATCGTAGACTCGCATATCGTCCATCATGCCGTCGAAATAAGCGTCGTTCCAATTGCTTTTCCCGATGTATTGCTTAGTGCGTTGTTGATTGTTGGGAACGTGGCCTTTGTAGCTTCCTTTCAATTCACCATCTCTGTAAAGCTTCATCACCCCTTGGGCATTGACGGTGGCTACGACGTGTTGCCACTCGTTGAGAGTCCAGAAGTCTTGCACCGTCAATTGCATGGCTACGTTGTTGCGGCGAATGTTCCATACGCCACTATTTGTGGTGCCTTCATTCGCTACGATCAGATTATGACTGTCCGGATTGTTTCCGAAATCGACTATCCGCTGCCAGTTACCAAGGTTTCGCTTATAGACCCATCCTGCGAAACTAACGATGCCACTAATGCGAAAATCCGGGGATTTAATGTATGCGAGCGTGCCACCATCGAAGTCGAGCGCGGTGCCGAAAGCCCCTCCCATTCCCGCGGTCCACGTGGCACCCCCGTAAATATCGGCGACGGGGTTGAACCCGGTCGAGTCTCCGGCTTCGACTCCTGTGCCTTCGTCAAAACGCCAGTGAGCGATCAATCCTTCGGAGACCCCGGGTGGATTCAGTGAAACCGTGACTTGTTCTCCACCATTGCTTGTGACCTGTCCGTGAAGAGTGGCCGAGACCTTGGTGCTATCAGTGGCGGGAAGAGCAACTACCAGCGGTTTGCCCACCGTGCGGAAGCTTTCTGCCTTGTCGGACCAATCCGATGCCGTCGCCCCGACAGCCTTGACTCGATAATACACGGTGTCGCCCGAGGTGTAACCTCCAACCTTGTGGGCGTGCAGACCTGCGCCCAGTTGTCCCATCTCGAAGCTGTCGGTCCATAGACCTTCATTGTCGGCCCGTTCAACGGGGCCCCAATAGACGGTAACGTTGGGAGCGGGACCGTCGTAAGATATCAGTTGGAAATTCAGCGTGGCGTTTGTGTCCGTAACTACGCTTACCGGCAATACCTCTATTACCGGGGGCGCGGGTAAAGTACCCGTGGTGAATGATTGAACGCCGGTGCCTCCGGCAAGAATCTTAATTTCGAGTGCGGAAAGTTCGGCGGGAAAGATTTGAGCATCGGACATGGAACCATTGAAATCTCCCCACTTCTCCGACGCAGGACGACTTGCACCTAAGGAAAGCGGGGACTTGTCGCTACTTTCGAGACGACCGTTGAACTGGGTCCAAGTGGAAATCTTAGCACCGTCGACGTAAAGAGTCATTTCAGAACCGTAGGTTAAGGCAAGGTGATGCCATTGACCGTTTTGTATGCCGGCTTCCACTTCAATGGTGCCGTCGGAAGTTCCGGAGCCCGAGTCGATGTAAATCTCAACTTTGGTGCCGTCGGTACCTATTTCCATGTTGTCGTTGGATGCCGAACTGCATTGCGCCAAGAGAACGTTGTTGATTGCGTTGCTGCTGGCAATCGGGCTTGCCCCTGCAATGTCCGAGTCGCGCTTGAACCAAACGGAAAAGGTGAAACGTTCGATGTCGTCCATGACGTCTATGTCACCAAGGTTGACGAAATCATCGTTGCCATCAAAATGAAGGACTCTGCCGCGAGTGCTGTCGATTACGGAAGTCGAGCCGTTGATTTGTCCGTTGGCTTGGCCCATCTGATCGATGGCGGACGAACCCAAGTCGTCCAACTTCCAATGTAAGATGGGCATTGCGGAGACGTCGTTCCCGAGTGAAGATCCGGCTCCGTTGGTTGCCTTGGCTCGGTAATAATAAGTGGTTGCAGGCTGAAGTCCCGTCAGAAAGCCGGAGAAGCTTCCGGCACTATGGGTTCCGGGCAAAGTGAGATTCCGGTCGAGAACGCTGTCGCTTAATCCCCAGTCGAAGGACGCGATCGAGGGTTCGCCACCCGAATCGTGTAGCGAACCATTGAGGCGGGCTCCTGTAGACACCACCTCGGTTCCGGCGAGCGACCCGGCTCGTGGGGTTACGGGATCGACGGTTAGGGTGAAAGTATTTGTGTCCGAACCCCATATGTTGGTTGCCTTGACCGTGACGGGGAAGGATCCTGCCGAATTTGGTGTGCCGGTTATGTTTGGACCTTGCGGACCGTAGGGAGGTTCGGTCTTGTAGGGGTGGGTGGAAGGCAAGCTGGTGGTGAGTCCCCACTTGTGAGCCAAGTAACCCTCGAGTTGCAGGCGATCATTCTCATCCATTTTGTCCTGTACCATCATAATCTCGCCAAGTTCCCAACCGGAATCAAAGTTAATGCGGTCGAAGAGGACGTTTTGATGCCATTGGTTGGAAGTGCTGCCCCCTCCCGATTCTCCGTTGACCCACATGGCGTAGTCGTAGCGTTTTACTCTCCAGCCCACCATGGAATAGACGCCGGATGATTTACCTGAATTGAGGTCGGGAGCGTTATTGTTATAACGCATGAGACTCCAGTTGCCATTGTGAGCCAAACGCCAGCCATTGTAAGTGAAGAGCTCTCTATTTGCGCCTGCATCGTTGTACTGCTTGCCCACGATATAAATGGTCATGGGCATCGGACGAGGGTCGGAAATAGTCAGGTTTTCACCAATGTTGAAGCGAACGAGGGGCTGCCCGTTCAACTGATTTTGGATTATCGTCGGGCCCGTTGCGAAATCAGGCTTAGTGGCATCGCGGCCAGTTCCC
>JACNJI010000519.1 GCA_014382645.1 Verrucomicrobiota bacterium
TGAGGTTGCAACATACTTTCCTCCTACGGTGCGTCCCTTTTCCGCTCCCAAGCAGCGAGTGCAGCGGTCCGCGCGGATTCCATGCGCGCGCCTCGCAGCCCAGGCGGAGCGAGATGCCGTCGAGTTCGCCTTGCGCAACGAGGTCTGCCCGCCACTGCCCGCCATGCTCTGTTCCCGGCCCATGCATCAAGACATAGTTCTCGTGTGGACTCTTCGCTCCAGGCTTACCTGACATGAGCGGCCAAATGTCCTTTCCGTCGATCTTTCGACCAGAGAGCTTCCCTCCGCTCAACTTGGCCAGAGTGGGCAGAAGGTCGATGGACGCGGCCACCTCGCGACAAGTTTTGCCGGCGGGGATTTGGTTCGGCCACCACATAACGGTTGGTTCGCGGATTCCCCCGTCGTAGACGCTTCCTTTCTTGGCTCGCAGGGGGAGGGAGCTTCCGACCGCGGCACCGTTGTCGCTGGTGAAGACCACTAGAGTGTTCTCTTCGATGTCGAGCGACTTGATGGTCTTAAGGACTTCTCCTACCGACCAGTCGACTTCCTCGATCGCGTCCCAGATCAACTTGCCGGTGCGATTTTCGAATTCCTTGGAAACCGCGAGCGGGAGGTGAACCATGGTATGGGGAAGGTAGAGGAAGAAGGGGTTGTCCTTGTTTTTGGTAATGAACTTGATCGATTCCTCGGTGTATCGCTTAGTCAGGGTCTTCTGGTTGGCGGGATACTCGATCACTTCCTCTCCCCGCATGAGGGGAACCCAATTGCGTTTCTTGTGGCCCGCCTCCACCTCCTTGCGTGTCAGGCCTTCGCGAACCGCCAGATCCTTGGCCAGTTTGTTGGCCGGGTCGATCCACATGTCGTTGCTGTAGGGCACGCCGTAGTAACTTTCAAATCCCTGATAAGTGGGAAGACAAGGTGGCAGGTGCCCGAGGTGCCACTTGCCCACGCAGGCAGTTTTATATCCGTTTCCCTTGAGCATGTCCGCAATGGTCTGCTCATCCGGGTGCAGGCCTTGGGAACTTTGCGGGAAGAGAACTGCGTTCATGCTCAGCCGTTGGTAATGCGCTCCGGTCATGAGAGCCGTTCTTGATCCCGAGCAGACGGCACAACCGACGTAGAAGTCTGAAAAGATCATTCCTTCCTCGGCCATGCGGTCGAGGTTCGGAGTCTTCGGGCCGGTGGCCCCATTGAAGCCGACGTCCCCGTAGCCCATGTCATCAATGAAGATGATGACAATGTTTGGCTTTTTCGTTTCGCCTCCCAGTAGAGAGGTCAAAAGCAAGGCGAGGATGGTTAAGGTGATTTTTTTCATGATAGATTGGTGTTCACGGGGGATTTACTCTTTGGAAACAAGTCCGGCGTTCAAGACTTAAAGTTCCTCTGTGGTCCCCTTCCTGTCGAATGTCAGGAAATGCTTGGAATAGTCTTGATGGATCGAAGGATTTAAGTTTCCGAGATCATATGAGATATTTCTTATATGGGTGGACCTCGATTTTCTTATTTCTTGTCGTGGCGTCGAATGGGTTTGGCGGGATTCCCGACCAACCTTGGTTTCCCAAAGCACCTTCGCTACCGAAGCCTTCCGGTGAAGTTATTCAGGTAAAAACTGTTAATGAATTGTTCCAAGCGGCCAAAGACGTCGCACCGGGGGGGGCCATACTGCTGGCGGATGGGCATTACTTGATGCCTCGTTACTTTGAAATCACGACTGACAACGTAACTCTCAGAAGCGCATCCGGTGATCGGCATAAGGTCATTCTTGACGGTGCATCGAGTCGGCATGGCGAACTGGTAGGCATCACGGGCGCCAAGGGCGTTACGGTTGCGGATCTGACTATCCGGAACGTCAAGTGGAACGGGTTCAAGATCAATTCGGATCGAGGCGCGGAAAAGGCGACGATTTACAACTGCGTCATCCAGAACGTTTGGCAACGTGGCGTCAAAGCGCCGGCTATGCCGAAGGAGAAAGGCGCTCGGGGACCTCGAGAATGTCGCATTCAATATTGCCTGTTTTACAATGATCGCCCCAAACAGTTTGCGGATGACGAGACCGATACGGCCGACTCGTTCAATGGGAATTACATTGGTGGGATTGACGTCAAGAATACGATCGACTGGACGATAAGCGACAATGTCTTCCTAGGCATCCAAGGACGCACTCGGGAGGGTCGTGGATGCATTTACATTTCGGAAAACGGTCGTGGTTGCAAAATTGAGCGCAACGTATTCATCGATTGCGACGTGGCAATTGCGTTGGGCAACCCGTCACTTGGTTATTCTCCCTTGCAAGCAATTAATTGCGTGGCCCGAAACAATTTCATCTCCCAATGCCCGGAGACGGGTATCTTGGCGTGTTACACTCGAGACTGTCGGATTGAAGGGAATACCATTCATGACCCGGCTCCCAGGCCGAGGCGTCCGATCTTGGTTCAGCTCAAAAATGACGGGTTGCTCGTCAAAGGAAACCTCGTGGTCGGACCACCAATAAATATTACCAGCGACAGCGCCATCGAGCTAATTGGTAATGTGCACATCGACCAAATTGTTCGTACTTCTCTAGCTAAATCGGAAGCAGGCCAGACTTTCCTTGATGAACACGCAGTTCTTCAAGCGGTGGAACTTCCCGAGCGAGTCAAGGCGCTCAAGGAAGGAGTGGCGGCAGGGCGGTTGAAGCCGGGCATTCAGTCACCCGAAATCTTGGCCGCCATGCACAAGGTTCACCGGCGATTCAAGGGTCAACCCGGGTACGTTGCCCAGTTCGGGGATTCAATAACTTATTCGATGGCCTTCTGGTCGGCGATGGGATGGGACGAGCCCCAACGGTATCTGACCCGCGATGACGGTCTTCCCAAGCGACCCGGCAAGATGCGCTGGCGCGACTACTTCAAGGGGACTCGTGACAAAGGGCCAAAGCATGCTAATTATTCGGGATGGCAGGTCGGACAACTTTTGAAGTCCATGGATGCCGTTATCGAGCGAGATAAGCCCGAAGCGGCAATTATCATGATCGGCACGAACGACGTTTCGGGCGGGCGAGTTCCCGAGCTTTATCGCGAGCGCCTCGAGCAAGTCGTTCGAAAATGCATGGCTGCGGGTTGCGTGCCGATCCTTAACACAATCCCACCTCGGCGCGGTCGTGAGGAGGCGGTTGCCGATGCCAATCGGATTATTCGCGAAGTAGCCGCGAGCCTTCAGGTGCCTCTCGCGGACTTTTATTCCGAATGTATCCGGCGTCGCCCGGAAGGTGCATGGGATGGCACGCTCATTTCCCGGGACGGCGTACACCCAAGCGGAGGTAAATCAAACGATTACAGTGAAGCGAATTTGCAGAATTGCGGATACGCATTGCGCAACTGGGTGAACTTTCTCGTATACCGTCAGCTTTATTTTCGAGTATTCAATCCCGAAGAGATTGAGGAATAGAAGAAGCTCAGCTTTCTTATGCGATGCCCGAGAGAACGGTTTCCGTGGACAAGTTCTTGTTCCTATTCTTGGGCCAATGGACGAACGACAAGGGATTGGAGTTTCCAGCTTCCCGGTGACTCCACGCCGAAGTGCGGGTCAGCCTCGAGAACAAGCGTCTCGCCCGCTTTCAGGATGCCCAGGTCGCTGATGATTCCCTGTTGGTCCTTGGCGTCATTGTCCTTGTCCGTGCAGTAGATGGCGAGCGGGGCTCGTTTCCCCATCCGCACGCTTCCACCGCATGTTCCGTCGTTGCCTGCCTTCAAACCGACCGACTCGACGAGGACGTCCTGTTGGAAGCGCAAGGTCACGCCTTGGCCTGAGTCGACCTTCGGAGATCCTAGGCCTGGAATCCCCACGCCATCCGGGTCGATGGAGGCTTTTCCGCCCTTCGTTGATAGGTTCATCACTATGGGAGAGGGGGATGGTATAGGCTTGGTCCAGTCAAAGCTTATTCGCTTCTTAGGCACGAGCGGAACGAAGCGGTGTCCGCATGCGTTACGGTGGAGGAGGGCGATGGAAACAAGCCGTTTGACGAGAGGTTTCAGGCTCTCGTCCCCCAAGCGGTTCTTTTCTTCCCTTGGGTCGGTGGCTAGGTCGTAGAGCTCGGACGGGTTGGCATTGCCTCGACGGAGTAGGGAGGCATCGAAGAATATTTTCCATTTCCCTGGAACGGTTTTACTTCCCACCTTGGGGTTTTCGATCCGCATGGCGGAGGCGGCCCCGTCCTTGCTTTCCTTGTGGTCGTTGAAGAACATGGGTCAATTCGGAAGCTGTTTGCCCCGCCATGCTTGCAGAAGGCTTAGGCTGTCCTCGGC
>JACNJI010000521.1 GCA_014382645.1 Verrucomicrobiota bacterium
TGCCACCTCCAGCTGCGGTGTCTGCGGCAAGGCTACCTTGGAAGCGCTGTCGGTTCGGGGCTTGAAACGAATCGAGGAAGATGGCTTTTGTATTACTTCTGATATTCTGCGCTCGTTGCCCGGCAAGCTTCTTGAGCTTCAGCGAACCTTTGCCCAGACGGGCGGGCTTCACGCCACGGCTCTTGTGGATCCATCTGGAGAAATTATCGACGTCGCCGAAGACGTTGGTCGCCACAATGCGATGGACAAGCTGCTCGGTCGTCGCTTCCTCGCGGGCGACTGGCCTCTCTCCAAGCGCTTGATCCTCGTCAGTGGTCGAGCCAGTTTTGAGCTTGTTCAAAAAGCTCTGCTTGCGGGCGTTCCCGTGCTTGCCGCCGTGGGAGCCCCGTCCAGTCTCGCTGTAGAACTTGCGGACAACTTCGGCATGACTCTAGCCGGTTTTCTTTCCGACAAGCGTTTCAATCTCTATTGCCGGCCCCAGCGGATAGAGGATAATGATTTCTCCACCTGACTATGTTTTAACTTCCTCCATTTGAAGCAGGTATAAACATCCTATTCTCCAACCTTTTCTATCTTGAGACCGTCTTCCCTGTTCCTTTCGCTTTTTCTTTTCGCCAGTCATTTATCGGCTCAAACCGATGCCGATTCCCTGACCTTTTTCGGGTGGTCCGATCAGCACGTGAAGACGGACGGAAACGTTACTAGGTTACTCCCGTTTGTCGCGGCAATGAATCAAATGCCGGGAACGCCTTACCCTGACAAGTTATCTGGCAATGTGGCTGAACCGGCATTCGTGATCGGTGCTGGCGACGTCACCGAGTGGCCGACCAACGCCGCCATGCGAGGGTACGATTACTTGCTCAAGAACAATTTGAAGTGGAAGGCTTACGACGTCCTAGGCAACCATGACGACGGCGGTCGCGCCTTTTCGCCGACCATGCTCAACTGGTCGAAGAAGCGGCATGGTGGCCTGAGCTACGTTTTCGAATCGTTTGGCGTAAAGTTCATTGCCCTGTGGTCCAAGTTCGATCCTCGCGGCAAACCGTTTCAGCCCCTGACGAAAGAAGCCTTGAACTATCTTCGGGAGCAGTTGGCGAAGACGACCGATGGACAACCCGTAATCTTGTTCACCCACCTCTGTCACGACGCCATGACCAATCGGGACGAATTGGTGGAAGCAATCGGCGACGCCAACGTCGTTCTCGTGCTCGGTGGTCATTACCATTATTCAAGCGTTAACAGGTATCGCGGCCTGAATTTCGTGCAGCTTCCTTCACCGAAGTCCAAGTTTACGGAATTCACGGTTTTTCGTATAACTTCCGATCGTCTGCTTGCCATGCCTTATGATTTCGTGAAGAAGCAATGGGTCTCCGGTTCCCGCAAGTCGCTTGACGTTGCCATTCGCTTCCCTGCTAAAGCCCTACCTAAATGATTGTCATTATGAAAAAAGTCGTTGTCGCCATTTTCGGGTTTCTGCCCTTCTTGCTTTCAGCAGAGGAATTCGCCAAGGGAGTTGTGTTCGAGGATCTGAACGGCAACGAAGTGCGCGACTCGGGCGAAAAGGGGATTTCCGGGGTCGGCGTTTCGGACGGTTCAAATATAGTGGAGACGGATGCCGAGGGGCATTGGCGTTTACCGCTTGCGGAAGACGTCATTTATTTTGTGCTCAAGCCCAGCGGTTGGATGGTCCCCTTGAGCAAGGACATGCTTCCTCGTTTTCATTACGTTCACAAGCCCAAGGGTTCTCCCGAGGGTATGAAGCATGCCGGTGTGGCGCCGACCGGACCTCTGCCTGAGTCGATCGACTTTCCACTTCGCCGACAGGAAGAACCCGGTAAGTTCAGCGTCATCTTCTTTGGTGATCCCCAGCCTAGAGACCAGACCGAGATCGACTACATTGCCCACGACGTGGTGGAAGGCATCGTCGGCACCAAAGCCAAGTTCGGAGTAACCCTCGGCGACATCATGTTCGACGACTTGTCTCTCTTCGGCAGCCTCAACAAGACGGTGGCTCTCATCGGCATTCCTTGGTATAATGTCATTGGTAACCACGACTTGAACTTCGAAGCGGATGAGGATCGTTTCTCGGACGAGACCTTTGAGCGAGTGTATGGTCCTGCCTATTACTCCTTTGATTTCGGAAAGGTTCACTTCCTCGTGCTGGACAACGTCGAGTGGAGTCGTCGGGACGATGGCAGACGGCATTACGTGGGCAACTTCGGGACTCGTCAATTGGCCTTTGTGGAACAAGACCTTGCTCGAGTGCCCGAAGATCGCCTCGTCGTTTTATCGATGCATATTCCCCTAAACATAACCAAGGACAGGCAGAATCTTTTTCGACTGATCGAGGACCGACCCTACACGATTAGCCTTTCTGGCCACACTCATTGGCAAGCCCATCACTTCATCGACAAGCATGCTGGCTGGAAAGGGAAGGAACCTCACCACCATATCGTAAACGTTACGGTTTCGGGTTCTTGGTGGCGTGGGACCAAGGATCATCGCGGCATTCCTCATGCCACCATGCGCGACGGAGCCCCCAACGGTCATTCCGTTCTCACCTTCGACGGGCACAACGCCACCTTCGATTTTCAGGCTGCGGGCAAGCCGGCCGATTATCAACTCCGCGTTCACGCCCCCGAGGAGGTCGCCCAAGCCGAACTCGCCAATACCTATGTTTACGTGAACGTCTTTGCCGGTTCCATCAAATCGAAGGTTCGCATGCGCGTCGGTCCCAAAAGTAAATGGATTGAGCTCCGGCAAACCCCCGAGAAAGATCCTTGGTACGTTGCCATGCAACAGCTCGAGTCCCGGAACAAGCAGGTGCAGGCCGTCAACGGAGCCACCGTTTCCCAACACCTGTGGAAAGGCAAACTACCTGCGAAACTGTCTTCCGGACAACACCTGATCGAAGTTGTCACGACCGACATGTACGGCCGAGAGTTCAAGGGCACTCGCATAATACGCGTAAAATAGTTTCATGAGTCTCGCACATTTTACGATGGCTACCCGAGACGTCGACCGTACGGTTGAGTTCTTCGTCGACCTTATGGGTTGGCAGGAAATCACCGTGCCCGACAACGTCGACGTAGAGGTGCGTTGGCTGGATCTCGGGCGTGGAGCCCAAATGCACGTTCTCGGGATAGATGACTTCGAAGCTTCTCCCTTTGAAAAGGAATATGGTCGTCACTTCGCTTTTTTCGTTTCAGCCGAACGATTAGCTGACATCAAGCAAAAGCTCCCACGCGACTACGGCATCCCCGTCCAGGCGCCTCTACGCCCAACTCCTTTCGAGCGCATTTTCTTCAACGACCCGAACGGGTACCTGATCGAGGCCATCGACCACGACAACTGGAAAGTGAAAGCCTGAATTTGAATGGTTGAGGGTTGCTCCTCTTGCCCTTTCCGCCTTTTTTGAGTTTGATGCCAATTAAGGAAACGGAAGCTCGTGGAAAAGCCTCGCCGGAGAATCCGGAAGAGTTGGGTGACCTGCGTCGAGGTCGCCCCGCGAAGTCGGCGGCCGGTCTACCTGCAGTGACTTCTTCCATCAAGCACGCCTTTCGTGAGTCAGGGATTGGCCGGGCGGCGGCATCCTGGATAGGATTGAACCAGAAGAATGGATTTGATTGCCCGAGTTGTGCATGGCCAGATCCGGACGGCGATCGGGCAAAGACTGAGTTTTGCGAGAACGGAGCCAAGGCCGTGGCTTCCGAGGCTGCGAACAAGAATCGTTGCGATGCCGCTTTTTTTGAGAAGTGGTCGGTCGAGGAACTTGCGGCTCAATCGGATCATTGGCATGAATTGCAGGGCCGCTTGACCGAACCCGTCGTGTTGAGAGAGGGAGCGTCTCATTACCAGCCCATTGATTGGGATGAGGCGTTTCGCCTAGTCGCCGATGAGCTGAATACTCTCGATTCGCCTGACGAAGCCGTTTTTTACACTTCGGGACGAACGGTAAACGAAGCGGCTTTCCTGTATCAGTTGTTTGTCCGTCTCTTTGGAACGAACAATTTGCCTGATTGTTCTAACATGTGCCACGAGTCCAGCGGGGCCGCCCTTAAGCCAACTATTGGTATAGGGAAGGGTACGGTGTCTCTGGATGATTTCGAAAAGTCCGAGGCGATTTTTATCTTTGGCCAAAACCCCGGCACCAACCATCCCCGTATGCTGTCCTCCTTGCAGACTGCTCGGCGGAACGGATGTCGGATCGTTGCCGTGAATCCTCTCAAGGAGGCTGGTCTCCTCGGTTTTGCTCATCCCCAAGAGGCTAGGG
>JACNJI010000522.1:0-3552 GCA_014382645.1 Verrucomicrobiota bacterium
GTTGGCCAGACTCTCAACGATGCTACGAGGAGTTTCTTCGTGCCTACGGCGCCAGTGAATTTCTTCAGAGAGCCCGTTTGGGAATTGGATGGGCATTGGAAAACCAAAACCGTTATCCCGAAGCGATTAAGCGATACCAAGAAGTTCTGACTACCGGTGATCGAGACGAAACATCGGCAAGGGCCCAATTCCAGATTGGTGAATGCCAATTGATATCCAAGGCATACGACGATGCCATCAAGGCGTTTGTTAAGGTAGAAGTCAATTACGCCTACCCGAAATGGGCTTCTCGAGCACTCCTTGAGATGGGGAAAGCTCTAGAAGCCAAAGGCGAACCTCAAAAAGCCAAGGCCAATTACGAACAAATCGTTAAGAAGTATCCCGAGACAACTGCTGCTTCCGCCGCCAAGAACTTGATTGCCAAGATAGGTTCATGAGCAATTCCTCTCCCCTTTGAAATAATCCGAAGAATACGCACCATGAATAATTACCGCCTTTTCCTTTTCCTCTCCGCTTGCGCCTTGTCGTTTCTGGCAATGCCTCTTGGGGCCCAGCTTCTTGCTCAAGGCGAGGTCGCCGCCGAAGTTGCCAACGCAGGCGGTGCTCAGCCCGAATCTCAAACGCTTCTAGATCTGATCGAAAAAGGCGGTATGCTCATGATTCCCATCGGTCTTTGTTCGGTGGTAGCCGTTTACGTTGCCATCTGGCAGTTTCTGGCGCTTCGACGAGATCAATTGATGCCATCCGGTTTTGGTGCCAAGTTGCGAGAAAGTCTCGGAACAAAAGGTGAAGACTTGGTTAGTGGCTTGGCTTTTTGCGAGCAAGTCGGAGGTCCCGTCTCCCGAATATTTAAGGCTGGCATTCCTAAAATAGGAAAAGGGGATGAAGTCATCGAAAAAGCGATCGAAGATGCCGGTGCTCGCGAAGTCGGCAAAATGAAACGGCAGGTGCGTCCGCTTTCCGCCGTCGCGACCATATCTCCTCTTTTGGGCTTGCTCGGTACCGTCTATGGCATGATCGGTGCGTTTCAGGCGGCAAGCGCCGCAGGAGCAGGCAAGGCAGATACCCTTGCCACCGGGATTTATGAAGCCCTTGTGACCACTGCCGCCGGCCTCACTTTGGCTATTCCGGTTTTGATATGTCACCAAATCCTGATTGGGAAAATCGATTCTATGGTCGACGAGATCGATGACGTTGCCGTGGATTTCCTCGAACACGTTGGAGGAAACGGCTCCGGTGACAAAAAGCCTTCAGCGAGGAAACTGAGAGCAAAGTCTAAGTCCGCATCAGCCAAGCCTGCCGTGGCGGCCGCTTAAACTTCCTACTCTTTTCAATGCCCAACCCTAGAAAGCCATGAGAATCGACCGAGATGAATCTTCGGATGATAACGTCATCAACATCTCTTCCCTGTTGGATGTTATGTTCATCCTGATCATATTTTTCCTAGCCACTGCCACCTTCACGGATGAGGAGACCGACCAGGCGGTAAACCTGCCCGACAGTTCGGTGGCGCCTTCCAGCCTGAGCGCCAAACCAAAGACGATTACCATCAATGTTCATGCCGATGGTTCCTACTTGGTTAACAACCCCGTGACGCAACGCCATGAAACCATGGACTTGGTCGCGATGCGGGAAGAGCTTACTCGTGCCCTCGAATCGAACGCCGGACAGAAGGTACTTTTACGTGGCGACCGTAAAGCCTATCATGAAGCGGTAGCCATGGCCATGGCTTGCTGTAAGGAAGTGGGTTTTAACGACGCTAATATCGGTTACCAGTACAAGCTTTCCGCCGCTAATTGAATCTGCGTCCATGAGCGAAGAACCGCAACAGTCCGAGCGGTCTCCCGATTGGAGGCAGCAAGCCTTGACCGCATGGCGATCTTTCGTCAGCGACAAGAAGCGCCTGTGGATTGTCGGGAGCATCGCAATCGCACTTATCGCTCTGCTAGTCAGGGGACTCGTTAAGCCAAACGTCTATGTTGATGGCGTGGCGGTGCGTCAGGATGCCGATTGGGCGCAATTGCGCGAGATAGTCTGGGAGACTCCCTCGCCGATTTCTCTCGATCTTAACAAGTCGGAGGATTTTTACGATCCTACGGTCACGGCGGACAATCTCTCTCTTGCCTTTGTGAAGGGGCGTCCGGGGGAAGGAGCCGACCTTTGGACCATGGACTGGAACGGTACGGTATGGGCGAATCCGCGGCCCGTCGATGAGCTGAACACCGCATCCTCTGAAATCGGTCCTGCTCTCACTCTCGATGGGACACTTCTTTACTTCGCTTCCGATCGCGAAGGAGGTCTTGGAGGTTTTGATATTTGGGTTGCTCCTCGGGGTATCGATGGAACTTGGGGCAATCCCGTAAACCTAGGCGAAAACATTAATTCCGCCTTTCACGAATATGATCCCGCCTTCCATGATTTTTCGGGCCAACTTTATTATTCCTCCAACAGACCCAAGCGTGCCTTGACCGAAAAGGAGAAAGACGCATGGAGGGGTACCCTTCGCGAACTTCGCTTGGAGGAGGATTACGATCTCTTCGCCGCTCGCGTGTCTGCTACCGGGGAAGAGGTGCCAGTCACGCCTGCCTTTGATCCTTCCGAGCGAGTACATGCACTCAATACCACTTACAACGAAGGTCAAACCTCACTCGGTGCTCGTGGCGACTTCCTCTACTTCAGTTCCGACCGCAAGGGTGGGGAAGGGGGGTACGACATTTACCGCAGTCGTTTATACGGAGGTGATATTCTTGCCCCGGAGAATCTTGGGGTTCCCGTAAATTCTTCTTTTGACGACATGGACCCCGCACTCACCATGGAGGGGCACCGACTACTTTTCAGTTCCGATCGACTCCCGGATATTACTCGCCCTTCGGGCGTACGTCATTTCGGTATTTTTCGCACGGTGGCTCGCGAAGTCGCTCCCATGCGATTGGACGAGGATTCCGCAGGCGGTTTTTGGCATTTTTGGGACAGCATGAAGTGGTGGTTGCTTCTCCTTCTCGCCAGTATCGCGGCTCTTTATTACCTCCTTCGCAAATGGGCCAAAGCAAAGGAGATGGGAGAGGTCGGTCTCCGGGCTCGTTGCATGATCGGTTCTGTAATAATTCATGTGGTACTTGCTCTTCTGTTCAGCCTCAAGGAGTTGGTTCAGGAAGTCATCGAGATGAAGGAGGCGACCATTATGGAGGCCAATCTCGACGTCGATGTCCTCGCCATGGAGAAGGAAGCTCTTGATATTCGAGAGGAGACGACCGAACTGCCCGAAGTCCAAGAATCGAAGGACGTCGAAATTGTTCGTCAATACGTCGAACCCGTCGAAGTTCCAACCGAAGCTGCCGAAGCTCCATCGACTCAACGGATCGAGGACTCCTTTGTCGTGGAAATCCAACCTGCCGTACGAATGGAGGTTCCTGCTCCTGCCGATCCGGTCGATCTTCCCGCCGAGACCCTCCCCAAGCCCGAGACGCAACCCCTCAAGGCGCTTGCCACTGCACTTCCGCCGGTACTACTTCTCGCACACACCGCGCCGCTAGCGGCTCCGACGGAGCCCCC
>JACNJI010000522.1:3562-4255 GCA_014382645.1 Verrucomicrobiota bacterium
TCGGTGGACGGGGTGGGGGCGTCGTCGGGTGGGGGAACCACGCCTGCGGGTGCGCGGGGGGTCCCCGCCGCCGGCCGCTCGGGTCGCTCCCCCCGCCGAGCCCCTCTCCACGCCCGAGCCGCACCCCCTCAAGGCCCTTGCCTTTGCACTCCCGACGTTCCTACTTCTCGAACAGTCCGAGCCGCTAGAGGCTCAGGCGGAGCCCCAGTTTGTCGAGGTCAGCGACGTAGTTCCGGCCACTCGGTCTAACACTCCCATCGAAGCAGTGGAAGATGTTGCCGAGAAGGCTCCGAGTCTCAAGATTCAAGAACAGGTCGAGCTAACCGAAACCTCGGCCGTTCAACCTGTTGAAGCTCCCGAATCTCCATCACAACCCACACCCGAGGAATTGTCCAAGGTCACCGACCTAGAATTGAAGCCTACCGATACTTCGGCCCGAGTCGAGATTACCCTCGAGAGTGATCGACAAATTGAAAAGGCTGAAAATATTCCTCAATTACAGGCCCCCACCTCGGACGAGTCCGTCGCCAAGGCCGCCGACCTCTCGCCCAATGCCGAGGCCAACGATTCGCCCGAGCGAGCCGAGGCGGAGATACGTGGGGGTGAGCTGGCCATGGCAGAGTCCGCTCTCAAGAGCGTGGAGGCCCCAACAAACGCCAGTGAGGAATCGGATAAGCTGGAAAACCTTTCTCA
>JACNJI010000365.1 GCA_014382645.1 Verrucomicrobiota bacterium
CGCACTGCTTCGGGCTGTGGCCGTTGTTACGGTGGGCGTATTCTGAGTCGTTGGGGTTTCTTGCGACGTCTTCGGCATCGAAGTTCTCCCAGCTATGGCCGGGGTGCAAATCATGGTGTGGTTCGCCTGCGCCCCTATACTTATATCTTCCCTGCTCGCTCTTTCCCAAGCCAGCCTGACGAGGCGTTTGGCCTTCTCCACCATCGGGCAACTCGGATACGTCGTTCTGGGGGCCACCCTCGCCACCAAGCAGGGCATGGGCGGAGCTGTCGTGCACATCGCGATGCACGCTTGCGGCAAGATTACTCTGTTCTTTTGCGCTGGAGCCATTCTTGTTGCTTCGGGCAAGAAATGCGTGAGCGAGCTCCGGGGACTCGGTCGCAAGATGCCCTTCACCATGGGAGCTTTCCTAATCGGCTCTCTCAGCGTGATCGGTTTGCCGCCGCTGGGTGGTTTCATTAGCAAGTGGTACCTCCTGCTCGGGGCCCTCGACCGCGACTACGTTTGGGTCGTCGTCGTGCTCTTGGTCAGTTCGCTGCTCAACGTCTTTTACCTACTCCCCGTAGCCGTCAGCGCCTTTTTCAGAACCGAGGACGATGAGGAAGAAGGGGAGGGCGGTATCAAAGAGGCCCCTTGGCAATGCGTGGTGCCCCTTACCTGCACAGCCCTCGGGTGCTTCGGCTTGTTCTTCTTCTCCGACGTCCTGCTAAGCTTAGCGGGTCTTGGTAATTGATTTCGCAACGAAGGAAGTAAACGCCATGGCAAAGAAACCACCGAAAGACGAACCCAAGCGCTGGCTGGACGACCCCGTCAACGTAAGGACATTTATCCGCGGCTTCTATTGGTTGTGCGGCCTCATCATCTTGATCGACGTTGTTCACAGCATCGGTTGGCACAAGCATGCCGCCTTTCATGACGGCAGCCTTCTGGGAAGTTCCGAAACCTTGCCCTCCTTTTACGGCATCTATGGTTTTCTAGCCTGCTCGGTACTGGTTTTTCTAGCTAAGGCTCTCCGAGCTTTCAACGGCCAACGTGTGCTCATGAGAGACGAGGACTACTGGGAGAAATAATTTGATGAGTTTTCTTGCCGCATCCGAAATCGCTGCCCATCCCGCTCTTCCTCTCCTTCTCGGTGGACTTGTTACCATCTTTGTTCGCGGTCGATATGCAGGAGTCTTCATGGTTGCGGCTCCGCTGCTCGGTCTTTGGACGATATCCTTGTTGGAGGCCGGTTCTAGCTCCGTAGTTTCATGTTTCGGTCAAGAGATTATTTCCGTTAACGTAGACAAGCAATCCATCCTTTTCGGTTATCTCTTTCATCTAGCCGCCTTCATCGGCGGGTTATACTCCTTTCACCTCAAGGATCCTTGGCAAATTTCCATGGGGTTGCTTTATGCCGCCAGCGCCGTAGGGGTTGCTTTCGCTGGTGACCTGCTCTCCCTTTTTCTTTGGTGGGAAGCCTTGGCCGTTACCTCCGTCTTTCAGATCTGGGGACGAAAGACCGAGCGTTCGGAACAGGCAGGCTTTCGTTATCTCTTCTTTCATGTCCTTTCTGGTCTTCTTCTCCTCGCGGGAATCGCCTTTCGGTACGCTTCCGGGGATGCCGATCCCTTCGCCCTGGTTTCCCTAACCGACCTCCTCACTAGCGGCGACGCTGGAGCACAGCTCATTCTCCTTGCGATCGGAGTGAAGTGCGCCTTCCCCTTCTTACATGTTTGGCTCACCGACGGATATCCCGAATCCACCCCGACAGGAGCGGTCTTCCTGTCGGCTTTCACTACCAAGGCGGCGATCTGTGTCCTCGCCAGACTTTTTCCAGGGGCTGAAATCCTAATTACGATCGGAGCCGTCATGGCCATGTTCCCGATCTTTTACGCCGTCATCGAGAACGACCTGCGGCGTGTGCTAGGCTACAGCATGATCAACCAGATCGGTTTCATGGTGGTCGGAATCGGAATCGGAACCGAGCTTTCGATCGACGGCTCTCTAGCCCATGCCTTCAACGATGTTCTTTTCAAGGGTCTGCTCTTTATGAGTATGGGAGCCGTCCTCCATCGTACTGGTGAAATGCGGGGTTCCGAGTTGGGCGGTCTTTACCGGACTATGCCCCTCACCACAGGCTTCTGCATCGTAGGCGCAGCCTCCATTTCAGCGTTTCCTCTCTTCAGTGGTTTCGTGAGCAAGTCTATAATTATGGCGGAGGCAGCCGCACACGGGCACCACGTGGTCTGGCTCTGTCTTTTGTTTGCTTCGGCGGGTGTGTTCCACCATGCAGGTATAAAGATTCCCTTCTTTGCTTTTTTCGCCCATGATTCTGGTCTCCGACCCAAGGAAGCTCCCGTAAACATGCTACTTGCCATGGGTCTTGCCGCCTTCATGTGTATCTTTATCGGTTGCAACCCTGATTGGCTCTACGCGATGTTGCCTTGTGGGGCTGCAGGCTATCACCCTTACGATGCCACTCACGTCATAACCCAGACCGAGATTCTTGTCTTCTCTGCTCTTGCTTTCACTCTACTGAATCTCTGGAAGCAATATCCTCCCGAGCTCAAGTCGATAAACCTCGATGTGGACTTTCTTTACCGTAAGGGAGGTCGCCTCTTCTCGAGTACCATGGCCACCTTCTGGAACGGTCTCAACGAGAAGGCTCACGCCTTCTTCGTGGGCGGGATAGCGGGTAAGTTTTCCGCCTTCACCGCAGAAGGTCCGTGCATCATGGCCAAGCTGCTTTCCCAACCCCTGCAAAGGCTTGGGTTCTACCCCGGGAAATCGGATGAGGAAACCGAGGCCGATCTCGAGCAACAGGCGACGACCGGCATACACCCCATCGGCCTTACCGCGCTATTCGGCATACTCTTCCTGTTGGGCTTTCTAGTCTTGGCTTGGTTGGTAGGACAATAGTCCGGCCGTAGATTTTGTGAAGTACTTTCCGTATTTTCGTAGTTGTTCCAAGGTCTTTGACCCAAAAATCTTGCCTGTCCGTTTAAGTGGCGCTTGATTGATGAGGTGAGGCGGAGATTATTGGTGCGGCAGGGGTGGTTTCTCGGTTTGCTTTTTGGGCTGGTTTCTTCGTGCGGAGTGATCGATAGGGGTAGGAATTTCATTCCTGCGGAGAAGGTCTGGTCGAAGGTGATGAAGGAGGCGGGCAAGCATGGATTGGATCCTGCCTTCGTATACGCCATCTGCCATGCGGAGAGCAGCCTGGATGCCAATGCCGAGACCTCGGTGGCCCGCGGGATGATGCAATTGACCGAGGGTGCTTGGAAGGATGTCACTGATGAAAATTATCGCCTCGCCTTCAATTGGGAGACGAATGTCGAGATGGGCACGGGTTACTTAGGTAAGTTGAAAGGTATGCTTTCGAAGGCCAATGTATTCAATTATCCCCGGCTTGCCGCCAGTTATCGCTATGGTTACGAGGCCTTGCGGAAGCAGGGGTTTCTCGTGAGCAAGATGAAGACCCCGAAGAATCGTATATATCGCAAGATCTTCGCGGGCGAGATTAGGCCCGTGCAACCTCCTTCCGATTAGGGCTGGCGTAATGGGAGGAGTCACCAGCTTGAAGCGCGTCGAGGGAGCGGAACCTCTTGAGCTCCCTCCTTCCTTTGAGCCAGATCTGAGCGCCTTTTTGGTCTTCATACAGCTGGAGAAGGGTTTATCGGACAATACGGTTACCTCCTATGAGCAAGATCTCGTGCAATGTTCGTGTTTTCTTGGGGAACGGGGGGTGGGCGATTGGCGCAAGGCGGCCGGCGAGGACGTGTCGGCCTGGCTCGCCGACCTAACTAGGGGCGGATACGCCGTGGCCAGCCTGGCTCGCAAGCTATCGGCCGTTCGGATGATGGCTAGGTTTCTCGTGGCCGAGAATTTGCGCGAGGATGATTTCACCGAGCTTTTGTCCAACCCGAGAAAGCATCGGCATTTGCCCGACATGTTGGGGATCGAGGAAATGGAGAAGTTTCTGGAGGCGCCCGACACGAACGTTCCTCTCGGCAAGCGAGACAAGGCAATCTTCGAGTTGATGTACGGAAGTGGCCTGCGGGTATCGGAAATTTGCACTTTGCCTATGACCTCGGTCGATTGTGACGAGGGGTTTGCCCGGGTGTTCGGGAAGGGCTCCAAGGAGCGGGTTGTGCCCGTGGGCGGACAGGCAGCCCAAGCCATTCGGAACTACTTGCACGGCGGGCGCCCCCATCTGGTGAAGGGAGGAACGGGTGGCGAAATGTTCCTCAGCAAGCGAGGTAAGGGGCATT
>JACNJI010000412.1 GCA_014382645.1 Verrucomicrobiota bacterium
GCCTCGCCGCACTCATCCTCCAAATTCTTCATTTGTTGGAGCCAAGTCGCCCGAGCCACGATGGAAGATGCCGCCACCACGGGATCCTCTTCAGCCTTGGGACGCATGCGCAGGTCGAATTCCCTGTCCTTCACATAGGCTTGAACCAATGGTTGCTTGGTAAACTGGTCGAGCAACCCCCATGGCGGCATGCGAACGTCCAAAGCATCGTTGAGAGAGCGACCGTGAAGCCAGGCGAGAAACTTGTTTAGGTTTTGA
Source organism: Verrucomicrobiota bacterium (assembly GCA_014382645.1). Lineage (GTDB taxonomy): Bacteria > Verrucomicrobiota > Verrucomicrobiia > Opitutales > Seribacteraceae. The sequence goes on from JACNJI010000412.1 coordinate 259, forward strand.
TCGAACTTTTTGTACAGCTCGTTATACTTGGGCATACCCGTAAAGGCCGTCTTTATGACAACGCCCTTAGTTCCGGCGATGAGCTTGCTCATCTTAGTGATTACGCCGTCGGTGATCGTCTTGCTGTCGCGAATACCGGCATCCATCCACTTTCTCACCATATCACCGTCGGCAATTACGCAAGCGGTGACGACGGGGCCGAAGAGATCGCCCTTCCCACTTTCGTCGAGACCGGCGTGTGGCTCGAACCATTCCGGATTGTTCACTTCCTCGTAACCGAGCAGAAATTCTCCCGTTACTTCGGGCTCCAGAATATTCTGCACGAAGTCCTCCGTCTTTTTCCCTTGGACGACGACCTTTCCGCTCTCGTAGCCGACCACGTTTACCTGCTCGCCGGTATAGGCGAAACGAGCGTATGCCACCACACGCGGTTCCCATTCCCGCGATTCCAGCGCGAAGCCAAGTTTATCCAACTTCTCGCTATCGAGCTTGATGGTGTACATCGTTTTCTTCGCCTTCTCTTCGTCGCCGTATTCGGATGATTGTCTTGCCATATGCCAATCTCCTATGAAAAAGACCGCGGACGAACGCAACCGTCAAGCGACGTGAAAATCCCCAACAATCATCCTCTCTCCTCTGCCGATGCTCTAGAATCCTTTGGAAACGGGCTGCTTGCATGGTACGATGAACACAAGCGGGAACTTCCCTGGAGAACTGCCCCTAGCCTTTACAAGACAGTCGTGTCCGAATTCATGCTCCAACAAACCCGGGTATCGACCGTTCTGCCCTACTTTGAAAGATGGTTGGAGAAATTTCCCGATTTCGCCTCCCTCGCCGCCGCTTCGGAAGAAAAGGTAGTAAAAGCCTGGGAAGGACTGGGCTACTATTCAAGAGCCCGCAACCTGTGGAAGCTCGCCAAGGAAATACAGGCTTTCGACGCCCCCCCCGAAGACCCCGAAACATGGCAAACCTTCCCCGGAGTCGGCCCCTACGTTGCGGCTGCCGTAACCAGCATCAGCTTTGGTTCCGCGACCGCCGTCGCCGACGGCAACGTCGTACGCATACTCACTCGCATTTTCGCACAAGGTGAACAATTTCGGGACGGAGCCACCGCCCAACGGAAACTGCGCCCGCTCGCCCAAGCTCTCCTGAACCCCAATCGTCCCGGCGACTACAACCAAGCCGTCATGGAACTCGGCGCGACGGTCTGCAATCGCCGATCTCCCCTGTGCCTGACTTGCCCGGTTCTCAAATTCTGCCAAGCGGGCCAACGCGGAGACGCCGAAGCATATCCAAACATCGACAAGAAGAAGATCGAGCGCTTGAGTATCGATCGCCTATGGATAGTCCTGAACGGGGCTCTTCTCCTTCATAAGATCCCGGATGACTCCAAGCGTCTTGCCGGCCTATACGAGCTACCCCGACCAGAAGATCTGCCCGAGAGCCTTAAGCCCCAAAAAACCGTTCACATCACAACCAAAAGACGAGCCATAGCCAACCAATCGATCGAGGAACGCATCCTTAGGACCGAGCTTAAAGGCTCTCGGGAACTATCGAACGCCACCAATCTAAAGTTCATTCCATTCGAAAAACTCAACGAGCTCACACTCTCAGGACCGCACCGCAAGTGGGTGAAGGAACTGCAGGAAAAACTGGTTTTCGCCTAAGAGGTCGACCTAAAGAGAGATTTCACTTTTCCAAAAACTGACCCGCGACTTTCCCCATCACGCCGTCGAAGGAACCGTTGGAGAGGAACACGAGGAGAGTTTTCCCCTCACTCTCGAAATTGCGGGCCAGCAGGAATTCGCCCAAGGCTTGGTTGGTAGGGAACGCTTGGGCAGCACGGCCTTGTTCTCGAAGTTTAAGAATCATGGCTTGGCCATCCAGACGATCCGCAGGGTCTATGCGCTCGGCTCGATGGATTTCACCGAGGAGGATTTCGTCCGCGACCGCAAGGGCTTCGGTAAAGGCGTCTTGAAAGACGTTGGTTACGGCCGTGTTGCTGCGCGGTTCGAAGCAGGCGACTAGGCGATGGTCGGGCCAACGAGCGCGGAGAGAGCGGAGGGCGCCTGAAATAGCCGTGGGATGGTGGGCGAAGTCGGATAGGACGACGAGATCGTCCCGGTCGACGAGAATCTCCTGTCGGCGCTTAACGCCTTGGCATTTCTCGAAAGGCGGAAGACCTGACTCGGCAAAGGGGTTTCCGTCGAGATCGGGTTCTCGACCCTGAGCCGCAGCTTGGGCCAAGGCAGAGGCAAGGGCGGCCATGGCTGCATTGCGAGCATTGTATTCGCCGGGCATGTTCCATTTTACCTCACCTACTTCGGTTTCACGCCAGAGGAGACGAAAGAAAACTCCCGAGGGCCCTTCTGAGAAGTCGACGATACGGAGATCATTTTCGGGACCGAGACCGACGCGCAGGACGGTTGTCCACGAAGGTTGCGACAAGGCGGAGAGGTTCGGGTCATCGCCATTGGCCAAGACAAAACCGTCGGAGGGCACGATACGAAGAAGGTGGTCGAAGGTGCGAGAAACGTCTGCGAGGTCGCGAAAGATGTCCGAGTGGTCGAACTCCAGGTTATTGAGGACGAGAATACGGGGTCGATAGTGAATGAACTTGCTGCGTTTATCGAAAAATGCGGAGTCGTATTCGTCTCCCTCGATGACGAAGGGGGCATCGAGGTCTCCCAGTTCGTTGCCGGACGGGAGGTCGAGCGGGACCCCACCCACAAGGTATCCGGGGTTCAGACCTGCCTCGCAAAGCGCAAAGGCAGTGAGAGACGTGGTGGTGGTTTTTCCGTGTGTTCCGGCTACGACTACTGCGGGACGCGTGCCGATGAGTTCTTCGCCAATGAGTTGAGGGAGGCAAACGAACGGAGCAAGGCGCTCACGCAAGAGCCATTCGACCTGCGGATTACCTCGGGATACCGCATTGCCCACGACCACACGGTCGGCCGACCACTCTCGCAGCACCTTTTCGTCGAAGCCCTCGAAAAGTTCGATCCCGGCCTCAAGCAAGACATCCGACATGGGAGGATATACGCCCGCATCGGAACCCGCCACCTCGACCCCTTGCTTCTTGAGCAGGATCGCCGCGTTCCCCATAGCCGTTCCACAAATCCCAATGAAAAAAACCCGCATGCCGTGATGCTGGCAAATCGAGAGAAGAACGGAAGCTTGAAATCAAGAAGTGCCAAAAAAACGTCTTTTCCCTCGACTCTTGACGGTTTTTTCGGAAAAGCCGTCTGCTATGCAGAACGAACAATTGAAGATTCTTATTCTTGGGTCGGGAGGTCGCGAACACATGCTGGCCAAGGTTTGCGCGGCAAGTCCGCTGGTCAAGGAAGTCATAGTGGCCCCGGGCAATGGGGGAATGTCGAAGGAGTTCGCGGCTTTTCCAATCGATGTCGAAGACAACGATTCCATCGTACGATTAGCGACGGAAGAAAACGTTGATTTCGTGGTAGTCGGCCCAGAAGTTCCCCTTTGCAATGGGGCGGTGGATGCCTTGAACGAAAAGGGGATTCTTGCCTATGGACCCAACAAGGCAGGAGCCGAACTGGAGGGGAGCAAGGCCTTCACGAAAGATTTTCTCGCTCGGCACAATATCCCAACGGCAACCTATGGCGCTTTTTCCGAAGTGGAAGGCGCACGAGAATTTCTAGGTAAATCGAAATTTCCCTTGGTCGTGAAGGCGAGTGGCTTGGCTGCGGGAAAAGGAGTGGTGATTTGCGAAACCATTGAGGAAGCAGAACGCAACGTGCGGGAAATGCTGTCGGGCGAATCCTTTGGCGATAGCGGCAAGGAAGTTGTAATCGAGGAATTTCTCGAGGGAGAAGAAACCTCGCTACACCTCATTTGCTCGGGCGACAGTTACGTCACACTGCCGATGAGCCAGGATCACAAAAAGGCAGGCGAGGGCGACACAGGTCTCAACACCGGCGGGATGGGCGCCA
>JACNJI010000523.1 GCA_014382645.1 Verrucomicrobiota bacterium
ATGCATAACTCAGGCGGGTCGTTCGGGAATGGCTAGGACCATTTCACTAGTTCCGATGGAGGGAGTTACTTGTGCACTGTCGATAGTGCGAAGTCCGTCGCGAATGGCTCTCTCGACAGAGTTTACCGCGTATTCGGCCGCTTCTTCCAGTCCAAAGCTATAGCGCAGCATGAGAGCGGCGCTAAGGACTTGGGCGCAGGGGTTGGCGAGGTTTTTGCCCGCGATATCGGGGGCGGTACCGCCTGCGGGTTCGTAGAGACCAAAGGGGTGTCCGTGTCCGTTTTCCCGGACCCCTAGGCTGGCTGAGGCGAGCATGCCGAGAGAACCGCAAATTACTGCCAATTCGTCGGACAGGATGTCCCCGAACATGTTTTCGGTGAGGATGAGGTCGAACTGACAGGGATCCCGCACCAATTGCATGGCGGCGTTGTCGACGTACATGTGAGACAGCTCCAGTTCGGGTGCTTCTCGGGCTAGTTTTTCCGATACTACTTTTCGCCACAGGACCGAGGTTTCGAGCACGTTTGCCTTGTCTACCGAGCATATGCGACCTGCACGGAGCCTAGCTGCGGTGATGGCTACGTCGGTGATGCGCTCGATTTCGCTTGATCGGTAGACCATGGTGTCGATGGCTTCTTGTTCGCCACTTTCTAGATCTCGAGTTTCCTTGGGTTGACCAAAGTAAACACCGCCCGTGAGCTCTCGAACACAGAGGACGTCTATTCCGTTGGCCACGGTCTCGTGTCGAAGGGGGGACAGGTCGGAGAGCTCGGGAAATAAATTTCCCGGACGCAGGTTCGCATACAGGCAAAATTCCTTGCGCAGGGGGAGGAGAGCGGCTCGCTCGGGCTGTTCCTTTGGAGGAAGGTTTTCCCACTTGGGACCGCCTACCGAACCAAAAAGAATGGCGTCTGCCGCCCCACATGCGTCCAATGTGGAGCTGGGTAGGGCTACTCCGTGGTTGTCGATCCCGGCTCCCCCGACGTCGTGGGAGGAGGTTTCTATGCCGAAATCGTGAGTTTCGCCGGCCTGACGTAAAATTTGGAGGGCCATTTCCATGACCTCGGGGCCGATTCCGTCTCCGGGAAGTGTGGCGAAGTTCAAAGTCTTCATATGAGTGCGAAAAAAGATTCAAAATACCAGTTCGGCGTATTTACGCAAAGGATAAAACCTAAGTGGCTCGTACTTGGAGGATAGCATTGACAAAAACGGTGATTCAAGATTTAGTCTGACACCTTCAATACATTCTCATCTTAAAAGGGAGGAGCGGGCACAGCCGCTCTTTTTTTTTCATAATAACTTCTTAAAATAAAAACCAACTTTCGACCATGAGCAGCGAAATACTCGCCGTCCTTGAATACATGGAGAAGGAAAAGGGGATCAGTCGCGAAGACATGATCGCCACAATCGAAAGCGCCGTAAAGGCTGCTGCTGAACGCGGCGTAAACGGTGCGGGCGACCTTCGATTGGAAATCAACCCGAAAACGGGTGCAATGAAAGCTTGGACGAAGCTTTTAGTTGTCGAGTCGGTTTCCGATACCGCTACTGAAATTCACATCGACAAGGCCCGACTTTACGCCGAAGAACCCAAAGTCGGTGAATCCGTGGAGCGTGAAATCGATCCTTCATATCTTGGGCGCATTGCTGCGAAGACGGCGGAGCAGGCAATCAAGCAACGCTTACGTCAATTTGAGAAGGAACACATTTACGACGAATTCAAGGACCAGGTAGGTAACTTAGTATCAGGAATCGTACGCCGCCGCGAGAGAGGTGATTTGATTGTCGAAGTAGGTAAAGCCGAAGCTGTACTGCCTTGGCGCGAACGAGTGCCCGGCGAAGACTGGGTTGCGGGCGAGCGCGTCCGTTGCTTGCTCCTGAAACTTGAAGCCCAAGGGCGTGGTCCTGAGTTGATTCTCAGCCGTTCGAGCATGACCTTTGTGCGGAAAATTTTCGATATGGAAGTGAATGAAATTGCCGATGGTACGGTTGTACTTGCCGCGATGGCTCGTGAGCCGGGATACCGAACCAAGGTTTGCGTAAAGAGCACCGACCCGAAGGTGGATCCCGTTGGAGCCTGCGTGGGTGCTCGCGGAGCGCGAGTGAAAAGCATTGTTCGCGAACTGAACGGTGAAAAAGTCGACATCGTACGTTGGTTCGAAGACCCCATCGAGTTGCTTGCCGAAGCCCTCAAGCCTGCTGTGCCCAAGAACATAAAGCTGGATCGGGATAAACGTCGCATGTACTTCGAGGTGGAAGAAGAGGATCTTTCTATCGCCATTGGGCGAAAGGGCATTAACGCTCGGCTTACTTCGCGCCTTTTGGGTTGGAAACTCGATATCGGAAAGGTCGAGGTCAAGGAAGTTGGCTTTGATGAGCGCAAGGCTCAGGCGGCTCAGGCCCTCACTGCGGTCGGCGTAGAATTCGAGTTGGCGGATCGTTTAGTTGCCGTTGGTCTCGTTAGTCCCGAAGCCTTCGAGGGAGTAACCTCGGAAGACTTGATGGGGCTTGGCTTCACCTCGGAAGAAGCCGATGGAATTTTAGAAAAAGTTGCGTCTTCCGATGATGAATTGTCCATCGATGCCGAGGTGTCCGAAGAAACTGCTGCCGACTCAGAGGAAACCCCGGAAGGCGAAGAGACCGCCTAACTGGAACTTTCACCAAAACTGGATTTTTTTTACGACCCAAAAGAATATTTCTCGCAGCCGCTAAATGAGTTTCCGCATACATGCTATTGCAAAAGAAGTCGGTATAACGAGCAAAGAACTTGTCGTTTTGCTTGTAGCACGAGGCTACGAAATCAAGAGTGCCTCGAGTTCCATAGACAACATTACTGCTGAGTCGCTTATCGAGGAACTCAAGCCTGCGAAATCGGAGGTGGTTGAGGAATCGGATGTCACCGAGTCTGAAACCGATGACAAACCTGAAAAGTCCGACGAGGAGGAATCCTCTTCCGACGAACCTCTCGGCGCCGCGCCAATAGTCAAGAGCAAGCAAGATATCGATCGGGAAAGATTGGAAAAGCAAGATGCGGAAGATCGTGCCAAAGAAGCGAGCTCACCTTCCGCATCGCCTAGTATTAGGGAAACTGCTTTGAATTCCGGCACTGTTGCCTTAGCTCCACCACCCCCGACTCCGGTTGCTCCAACTCCTCCGAAACCTTCGGCGATTATGGCTCCGCCGCCTCCTTCGACTGGAAAAGCTGCGAAATCCTCGACTTCTGCGGATACGCTGGTCGACGCCACGACTTCACCAGCTTCTTCCAACTCCAAAACCATTGTGATCAAGCCACCGATCGTGGTGCGTGAATTTGCAGTTTTAATTGGGCTCAAGCCCTTTCAGTTAATTTCCGAACTCATGGAAATGGGCATTTTTGCTTCCATGAACCAAAGTATCGAGGAGGATATTGCCCAGAAAATTGCCCTAGGAAAGGGCTTTGAGTTGGATATTCGTCATCGTGGAGAAAAGGCCGAAACCACTAAGCATAGAGAACAGGAGGCTCTGAAAATCGCTGAGGACGATGAATCCTTACTCGAACCTCGCTCTCCAATTGTATGTATTCTAGGTCACGTCGATCATGGTAAAACCACTTTGCTTGATACTATTCGAAAGGCAAATGTCGTTTCCGGAGAAGCCGGTGGCATTACCCAGCATGTCGGAGCCTACCAAATCGAACGCAAGGGCCAGAAAATTACTTTTTTAGATACTCCGGGGCACGCAGCTTTTTCAAAGATTCGCGAAAGAGGAGCAAATCTCACCGATATTTCCGTACTGGTTGTGGCAGCTGACGATGGCTTTATGCCTCAAACCGACGAAGCCCTCAAGTTTGCCCAGCGAGCTCAAGGCTCTATCGTCGTTGCTATTAACAAGACTGACGCCAAGGGGGCAGACATAGACAAAGTGAAGACCCACATGCAGGAGCGCGGCATCCCTCCTGAGGATTGGGGAGGAGAAACTGTTACCGTGCCGATTTCTGCCCTCAAAGGCGAAAACATTGAGGATTTGCTCGACATGATTCTTCTCCAGTCGGAAGTCATGGAATTGAAGGCCAATCCGAATGCAATTGCCGAGGGTGTAGTAGTGGAAGCTCGTCAAGAGATCGGTCGTGGAGCAACTGCCACGGTGATTGTTCAGAAGGGAACTCTCAAGACTGGCGACATTATTGTCTGTGGCTCCGTTTACTGTAAGGTCAAAGCGATGCTGGACG
>JACNJI010000524.1 GCA_014382645.1 Verrucomicrobiota bacterium
CCTCGGGACCCCTATGCCCTAGGCGAATCGAGCCGTAGCCGCACAGAACGTCAAGCCAATCGGTCCCGTCCACATCTCGAACACGACACCCGTCGGCGCTCTCGGCGTAATGCGGAAAAACCTTCGGCAAGCCACCCGCGGGAGCAAGATGTCCGTAAATCCCGCCTGGCACCACCTTCGTGGCCCGCAGGAAAAGTTCGTCGGAACGCTTACGAGAAAGAGTCATCGAGCAAAAACCAAGTTTCGAGCGGCTATATCGGCCACGTACCCCACCGATTCAGCAAGCGGAATCCTACCCGTCACCTCCACCTCGCCAAGTGCCGAGGCAGCCAACGAGTCCAGCTTTCCGTCCACCGCTCGGCAAGCCACCTCCAAGTCGCGAAAGCAGACTCGCGCCGCCGGAACCTCCGGAGGTTCACCACTGCCGGAACTATATCGGGCCTTGGGCTCAATCCGAAACCACATGCTTAAATCCTCTCCTTCCACCGTAAACGAAATCGTCCCGGGACTCTCCCTTCCAATGGCGTCGATGCACTTCGAATCAAGCCTTGCGTAAGATTCCGCGGCCCCCAGACCTCCGCGAAGCCCCAAGGCAACCTTGGTCATTACGTTCTCGGAATCGGCAAACGCGGCGGCCAACGCCTTCAAGGTACGAATCACTCGAAAGGTTTCCAAGGGGCGGGAAAGCATGGGAGCAATCCGAGGCATGGCGAAACCGTGAGTAAGAGCTCTCAAAAAAACCCAATAATCGGCAAAGGTCAGACCACCCGGCGAAAACCTCACCTCGCCGCTATCCGAAAACTCCACCTTGAGGGGCGTTCCCTGACCACCCCGCTTCACCCATTCATCGGAACAAGCCTCCAAGGCTCGAAAGGTGGCGGGCGCAACGGTGGGATCCTTGAAATCGTTCATCGGGAAGCCACGATTTCACGTAGCTTCTCCAGAAAGCGCAAGGGCGTTTCTCCAGGGGCATAAGGGAAAGTCGCCGGCAGAGAAGAGGAATGAAGTCGGCGCGGAACCTCGGAGGCCTTCTTAGTTGAGGCAATCCCGCCCGTTCGCTTTTGCCAAAAGCTCAGGTTGTTTTGCTCTTGAGGCATTATCCCGCGTGAAACGTCGAAGAGTACCGGCGTCCCACAGGCAATGGCCTCGGCCGTAGTTCCAGCTCCGGGACGAGCGAAAAGCATAGTGGCCGAGCGAAGGAGAGGAGCTATTTCGTCGGCCGGAATCGTGGGAAGCGGACGCAAAGGCACCTTGGAGTGATCCCCCATACTTTCGAGCCAGCGCATGGTTTTCCGGTTTTCCCCGCAAAGGGCCACAACTTGAACCACTTCGCCAAGGGCACGAGTGGCGATGACCACGGGCAAGTGCCTGTTCACCCCATTGGCTCCTGTTCCAAGAACAAGCAAAGGCAACTTCGGATCCAAGTCCCACTTCTTGCGCAAAAGAGCGTCATCGGCCTTGGCTTTAGGCTTTTCGAAAAAGGCCGGGCGCAGCAGCAAACCCGCCTCGTATACCTTTTCCTCGGGCATGCCTCGCGAAATGGCCGCCTCGCAAGTTTCGGCGAAAGGCCCCGCAAAAAGATCCGCCTCGGGGTTTACCCAATGACGACTGAACCCCGGACCATCCCCAAGCTCTCCGCAGTAAATGGCGAAAGCAGGAGGTTTCTCGGGCATCGCATCCATCACCAGGTCGCGATAGCCATGGTTCAAATGGGCGTGCATGCTCACCACCACATCCGGTGCACAATCCCGAACCACGGCCTTGAATCGCTTAGCTCCTAGAATAAAACATGCCTTCCTGTGCAGGCAGGCAGCCTCCAGAAAAGGGAAATAAGCCCGGTGCAACAGAGGAAAGGTCTTCTGGATCCAGTTGTACAACCAGGTGCCGAACAGGTACAGGCGGCTATCGTATTCCAAAGGCTTGTAGGTGCGAGTCGAGAGATTTTCCATCCGGGCCCATTCACCGAGCGCTCTAGCCCGCATGTCGTGACCACCGCCGGTGGACGAGGTAAGGATGAGAATTTTCAAAACCTCAGTTTCGGGATAACCCGATGGCCTCGTCCATGACTTCGGGAAGACGTGAACAGAAATCGCTCCAGACCTCGACCAATCCGGGTTCCTTAACTTCCCACAGTTCCCGAGCTTCCGCTCCCTCGACACTTAAAAAAGAGTAGTACTTCGTCCATACCGTTGGATCCGGATCATCCTCCGCAGGCAGGTTGTCCAAGAGAAACCTCACGGCCTTCAACCTGGCCAGATCTAGTACGGGGCGTTCGTTCTCATCGAAATCAAGATGATCCTCATATTCGAGAAGCTCTCGAAAACCCAGCAAGGTGCGGCCAAGTCGACGTTCGGAAGTAGTTTCCTCTCGAGCCCCAAGCAAGGTCGTCAAAACCTTACCCAATGCGGGCGTAAAGTCGTACGGCCCCGAGCTCATCCCAATTCGTGCACCACCAAACCACTGCGCAGCTTTGGCTCGAACCATGTGGTCTTGGGTGGCATTATTTGATCCGCGTCGGCAATGGTGAGAAGTTGTTCCATGGAAACCGGATGCAAGGCGAAGGCAACAGCCATTTCACCTGAATCCACTCGACGTTCAAGCTCTCCCAATCCCCGAATACCTCCCACGAAATCTATCCGCTTGTCCCGCCGGAGGTCGGTTATTCCCAGAATCGGCTCCAATACGTGATCCGAAAGGACCGTTACGTCCAGCGACCCGATCGGGTCGTCGTCGTCCCATGCGCCCTCCTTTGCCCGGAGGCCGAACCAACTGCCCTTCAAGTACAGACCGAACTCCCGCATGCCCGAGGGTCGAAAAGCACCCTCCGGTGAAGAGGTGACTTCGAAGGAACTTTCCAAACTGGCTAAAAACTCCCCCTCGGACAAGCCGTTCAGGTCCGTCACCACTCGATTGTAATCGAGGATCTTCAACTGATCGTCGGGAAAGAGCACGGCCAGAAAGAAATTGTACTCTTCCGATCCGTCGTGGTCGGGATTGGCCTCACGACGCTCTTTGCCCACTCGGGCCGCAGCCGCCGTGCGGTGGTGCCCGTCCGCAACGTAGAGAGCGGGCACTTCGGCGAACAAAGACTCCAACCGGGACACCTCGCCGGGATCCGAGACGGTCCAAAACTCGTGCCTGATACCGTCCTCGGAAGTAAAATCATATACGGGAACCCCCGACAGTTGCTCCGAAACAAAACCGTCGATCGAATCGTTTCCTCGGTAGGAAAAGAAAACCGGCTCGGCATTCGCATTGAGAGTTTCCACGTGCCGCACCCGGTCGTCCTCCTTTACGGGGCGGGTAAGTTCATGCTTCTTTATCGTTCCCTCGAAATAATCGTCCACCAGGCAGCAACCCACAACCCCTATCTGGGAACGGCCGTCCATAGTCAGCCGATAAAGGTAGTAGGAAGGCTCCTCGTCCCTCTTCACATGCCCCTCTTTCAACATTCGCCCGAAATTCTCCCTGCCCTTGGCATACACTTCGTCCCCGTAGGGATCCACGTCGGTCGGCAGGTCGATCTCCGGTTTCACCACGTGAAGAAAGGACAAAGGGTTGCCCCCTGCCTCCACCCGAGCTTCGTCCGAGTTCAACACGTCGTACGGACGCGACGCAACCGCCGCAACATGTTCGGGAAGAGGACGAATGCCTCGAAAGGGTCGAAAAGTAGCCATGAGAAAGAAAGCAATAGAGACTGTTGCGGAAGTCGGCAATTTTTACCACTCCCCTGTGTAAGAAAACTCCAAAACGAACCATTAGTCGCCAAAAGGTCAACGGGGAAGCGTAGCAAATGCCGGAAAATCACGAAAATTGATGCCGATAAAAGGAAAGGCCCCCAATCAACACAAGTGCGGATTGAGAGCCTAGAGTATCCTGCCCCAAAATTCACTTTTCACCTAAAACACCAAAAATGCAAATCTCGGGTCGAATAAGTGCTCCAAAACACCCCTTGAATCAGAAAATTCAAAATCGGTGACGACAACAGAATCAAAAAAACAAAAAGGCGGGGCCGCCCGTTGGCCACCCCACCCTTTTCCCATCGCATCGGGGTCGGATCCACCCGCCTCGAGCGTCTCCTTCCGCGTACGCTGTGGGTCTGACTTGCTGTCGTCCGCCCTTTTTTTGCTCCACTGTAGGATCTGCCGCGAGTGTCTGCCTTTCTTGGTACGTCCGGTACTACCGTTCCTGTCTCCTGTCTACT
>JACNJI010000525.1 GCA_014382645.1 Verrucomicrobiota bacterium
CCCCGAGGAAAAACCGCAACCCACGGATGCCGAACGTGTTTTGATGACTCGATGGATGGATCTGGAGTTCAAGAAAGTGAAACTTCATGGCTCGACGAAAAAGAGGGGGGGCGTGAGGCGTTTGACCCGTTATGAATTAAAATATGCCTTTGAGGACCTGCTCGGTTTTCCTATTCACGATGAGGTAGATAGGCTCCCTGAAGAGGGGACGAGTATCGAAACCGGGTTAAAGAACAATGCGCGGATGCTTCTCATAAGCAGTCCCCACTTGGAATCCTACCTCGACGTCGTAATGACCATCATCGAACGGATGAAGGAAGTCGCGGTTTTCGAACCTTTCGTCAACCGTGCCGACATCGCCAACCTGGACGTTGCTCCGCCGGTGAAATACACTTCCGAAAAAAAGAAAATCCCGCCCGTCCTCGCCAAAGTATCCCGTGCGGGGAGTGGGATAGTGATCGAGAAAGGGGGATATCTTGATCTGAACGTAACTTCGATTTCCAAGTGCAAATCCCAAACTTCCATAGTGGCAAAGGCAGAGAGTGTGGGAAGGATTGAGGTTGCCATGGGTTTCCAGCGTTCGGACGTCGATACCCGATTAACGTTTTGTCGGATGGGGACCATCGATATCGCAGAAGGCGATGAGCTTCGGGATTATGTTTTGGAATCCTATCCGGAAGACTTGACCGATGAGTTTACCAGGGGCGATCGCCCTTTTTTCCTACGCATCACGAACCGGGGGGGGCAGAATCTCTACCTCGAAGCCTTGGAGTACCTGGGCAACGTGAACACGGAATTGGTGAACACTTTGATTCCTCATGATCTCGGGGAATCTGAAGTTGATCAACAGGTTCAAAGTAAGATTGCTTCCTTTGTCGCAAAGGCCTTTCGAAGAACGCCCACCGAGGCCGAGCTCAAAAAGTATCAGCAGGTTTATGAACTTCATGCCAAAGAGGAATCTCCGGCTCTCGCCCTTCTTGGCGCTTACAAGGAAATCTTGTGTTCGCCCAAGTTCTTTTATCTCGGGCTTTCGGGGAATCTGGGGGTAGAAGAAGACGCGAATTTCAAACTGGCTGAACGACTCGCTTTTTTCTTGTGGTGTTCGGTACCCGACGAACCCTTGCTCAAGGCGGCGGCCGAAGGGAGTCTAATCCGACAACCGGAACTCGAATCTCAAGTGAAGCGCATGTTGAAGGATGAGAAATCGAGGAGATGGGTGGAACGTTTTGCCGACCAATGGTTGCAAACCGCGCTACTGGGTAACGTTGCCGTTGACCGGAACTACTACCCCAAGTTCAAGGATACGATCAAGGACCTGATGCAAAGGGAAACCTACGAAGCCATGAACGACGTCTTTCGCAACGGTTCCCCCGCTCTCGACTTGCTCAAAGCGGATCATGTGTTCGTGAACCAGACTTTGGCTTCATTTTACAAGCTCAAGGGCGTAAGAGGAGAAGAATTCCAAAAGGTCGCAGTGGATGAAAAATCTCATCGGGGCGGATTGCTGACCCAAGGTACCTTTCTAATCGGTAATTCCGACGGTATGAATTCACATGCCATTCTCCGAGGGGTTTGGCTTGCCGACGTGATCCTTCACGATCCGCCTCCCGATCCGCCCGCAAACGTACCTCCGCTCGATGAAAACATTCCCGGTTTTAACAAGATGACCCTTAATCAAAAGCTCTTTGCTCATCGCAACAACGAAGCCTGCCGGAGTTGTCACCGGAAAATCGACCCGTGGGGAATACCCTTTGAAAATTTCGATGCAAGTGGGCTTTGGCGAACTAAAGTTTTGGTTGTATCCAAAGCTTCCGAGCCGCCGAAAGGTCAAGAGGGTGCTCCCAAAAACGCCAAGAAGCCTACCTTCGAAAAAAATTATTTGGAGATCGAGCGCAAATCCACTTTGGAGGATGGCGTGGAAGTGGATGGGATCGAAAAACTAAAGGAGTATCTGATCAATCACCGTAAAAGGGATTTTGCCAAAGGTCTGGTGGAACGGATTCTAGCCTATGGGCTCTCGAGAGACCTTGATTTTTACGATGAAGAACTGGTGGATGAGTTGGTTGACCACTTTGAGGGAAGCAACTACTCTGTACCTGAATTGATTGAAGAAATCGTTTCAAGGAAGACTTTCTCAAAAAGATAATAGAAAGAAAAAAAATGGCATCCAAATCCTGGCATTTCGAACGGCGAACCTTTCTGAGAGGGGCGGGCGTTACCCTTGGGCTTCCTTTCCTCAACGCCATGGCTGGGGCGAGCGAAAGCAAGGCCCTCGCTGCCTTGCCCAAGCGGGCGGCCTTCATCTTTTTTCCCAATGGGGTGAGCCTGCCGACTGAAAAGGATCCACAGCACGAGGATTGGTACTGGTTTCCCAAAGGGAAAGGAAGAAACTTTGAGTTCCGGAAAAGCCAAGAGGCCTTGAACCCGTATCGCGAAGACCTTTCAGTGGTCTCCGGGCTCTCTCATCCCTTGAACCGGAATAGTGGAGATGCCCACGTCAACCCGACGGGCTATTTGACCTCCAAGGAAATGGTCAAGGGTAAGACTGCCCTTAACTCGATTTCCATTGATCAAGCGATCGCCAATCATCATGCGGGCAAGACGCAATTGGCTTCCATGCCGCTTTCGACTGTCGGGGGAGTAGGTAGTTTGACGAGAAACTACACCTTGTCCTACGATAAGGATGGGAAAGGGATTCCCGCCTGGTCGAATCTGAAGGAAATATACGAGCGCATGTACGTCGCAAGCAATCCGGCGGCTTTGGCCCGCTTGAAGGGGAAAACTCATTTGCTTAACGAAATTCATGAGGATGCGAAGGACCTGACCCGCAACCTTGGAAAAGAAGACCAGGGAACTCTCGAAGAGTACCTGCAAGCGGTTTCCGAATTGGAAAAGAAAATTGCCAACGACCGGCTCTGGGCGAAAAAAGAATCCGCGACCGCTCCACCTGAAATCGAATTGGACATCGAGTTCACCGACGTTGAAAACTACATGCGTACGATGTACGACTTGATGTACGTCGCCTTCAAGTCCGATATTTCGCGGGTTGCGACTTATCAAATCGCGTCCGAAGGCGGCACGGCTCCCACCAACAATCTTTCCAAGCGGATCGGACTCACCCAAGACCTTCACCAGTTGAGTCATTCCGCGGCCAAAGGAAAGGAAGGCTTCAAGGATTGGGGCATCTGGGATCAATTCGTGGCCAAGCAATTGGCTTACTTCATTAATCGTCTCAAGGAAACCCCCGAGGGTGACGGTAGTTTGCTCGATCGCACTCTCATCTTTCAGGGAGCGGCGACCTCAAGGGTTCACGACAATACCAATTTTCCGATCATCATGGCCGGTGGAAAGCAAATGGGGCACAAGGCCGGTCAATTCATCACCTACGATGAGAAGAAGAACGCTTTGTCCAACCTGTTTGCCCGAATTGGTAATGCAATGGACGTCCCTATGGAAAATTTTGGGGACAGCAGCGGAATACCGATGACCGAGCTGTTCGGCTGATCAAACTATCCCCCGCCCAGTCCAGCGGATTTTCAAATCAGGTAAACGGTAGGGTAAGCTTTGGGGTCTTACTTGACTTGCAGTTCGCTCAGCTTGAGTTCGAGTGAATGCACGGCTTCCCCGTCAATGCTTATGACCGAGTATTTGAACGTCGGGTCCTTTGCCGTGAGGTCGAAGTCGACCCGCCCGAAGGATTGCTTCTTGTTGTAGCCGAATAGGGAGTGTTTGATCAATCCGTGCACGTGCTGGTTGGTTAACCTGGAGGACTGGCACTCGTAGAGGGGATACATTCCCTCGATTCCGGTATCGATCTTGTACGCGTCCGAGCGGTGACGGTCGGCGGACAGGATGACGACCCCGGGTATCTTTTCCTTGGCGATAAACTGGAAGATCTTTTGGCGTTCGCCTTCAAACCCGTCCCATGTGTCTTTGGATCCCGGCTTGACCTTCGGGGTAACTGGAACGTTTGTGCAGAACACGGTGAAGGTTGAGGTTCCTTGAGGGTCTTCTTGAGCCACTTTATCTGAGCGGATCCGAGCATGGAAGGGGTTTTCCCCTTGGGCGACTCGCGGTAATAACGCCCGTCAATGAGGACGAAGTGTACCTTCCCAATCCAGAAGTCGAACCAGCAACCAGGCTGCTTCTCGCCGCCCCCGTAGTATGGGTTGTCCCAGTTGTCTTTGAACACGTTCCAA
>JACNJI010000530.1 GCA_014382645.1 Verrucomicrobiota bacterium
CAGCCAAGTGATAACGACGGAAAGCATACCCGAAGTCATCCTCCGGAATGCAACTCGGATTAAGCTTCACTTCCTGAAGGCAGACGATGTCGGGGTTGCGCTTGCGAATAAATTCGTCAAAGCCTTTTTTCCGACAAGCTCGAAGACCATTCACGTTCCAGGATATCAGTTCAATAGTGGATGCAACGATAGACATTTGACAAAAAATATTTAAAGAAAGAGGGTTGGCAAGTTTACTGGAATCGAGTAACCATTTGGTCTTTAAACTACTACTCTAGCAACAACTGAATTCATGCCATCACCCTCCGACATTCGAAAAGGGCGCGTAATCGTATATCAGACCGCCCCTCATCTTGTCCTTGAAATGTTGCATCGCACCCAAGGTCGTCAAGCCGGCTTTGTGCAAACCACCTTACGTAATTTAGAAAGCGGTTCTACCACTACGACAAAGTTTCGTTCCACCGACAACGTAGAGTTTCTTCACACAAGTACCGTAAAGCTCGAATACAGTTATCATGACGTAGATGGCTATCACTTCATGGATACCGAAAGCTATGAGGACACTCTTTTTGGCGAGGTCCTCATCGGGGCCGACAAACGGTTTTTAGTGGAAGGTAACTCCTACGACGTACTTTTGATAGAAGGGAAAGCCATTCGGTTACAATTACCCGCTTCCGTTGAGGCCGCGGTGATCGAATCTCCCGATGCAGTACGTGGAGACACGGCCAGCAATGTTCAGAAACCCGTTACCATTGCATCCGGGATGATTGTTCAAGTCCCTCTATTCATTAAGAAGGATGAAGTCATAAGGGTAAGTACCTCAGATGGTTCTTACCTCGGTCGTGCCTAAGTTGATTAGCAGTCAACCCTCTAAGGGGAAGCATTTAGAATCGACAGATAGCAGATACTACTCTTAAAAACTGCAAAATAAAATCTAGGCCACTCGCTCGACCACCAAGGGAGCGGGATTAGGGCGCTTGGGAGCAAGACGATAAGAAGCCTTGAAGTATTCCATAGCCGCTTCGAGGCGGGCTTCGTCGTTGTAGTGGATTTGCATGAGAGGCTCACCTTGTTTCATTTGGGTGCCGACCTTGCAAAGTTCAGCCACTCCTGCAGCGCCGTCCAACTTGCCTTTTTCGTCAAAAGCCAGCATGTGTACGCCGCGAGCCAATTGCCCGGAGTCAATAGTGTGTACATAACCACGTTTGGGTGCTGGAAGCTTTTTGACATATTTGGCCTGAGGAAGCTTTTCGGGGTCGTCGATACAGTCTGTTTCCCCACCTTGCGCTTCCACCATTTGCTTGAATTTCTCGAGAGCGGAACCGTCTTCCAAATGTTGTCGCACCGTTTGCTTGGCAGAAAGAGTTGAGCCGGCAACGCCTGCTAGCCGAACAATTTCCATGCCCAATTTCATAACGAGCTCTTGCAAGTCTTCAGGGCCTTCACCTTTAAGCAATTCAATGGCTTCCTTGATTTCGAGGGCAGTGCCCACGCAATTACCTAGAGGCTGATTGGCATCGGTCACAAGAGCGACACAACGCCTTTTCAAAGATCGACCCACACGGGTAAGGGATCGGGCAAGCTGCTTGGCATCCTCGGGGTTTTTGATAAAGGAACCTTTTCCCCATTTGACGTCTACCACAACCCCCTCTGCGCCAGAAGCGAGTTTGCGACTCATGGCTCCTGCCGTAATGAAAGGTATGGAAGGTATCGCTCCAATTTTCTTTCTAAGTGTATAGAGAAGAGACTCGACAGGTGAAATTTCCTTGTGACGTTCAACGAAGATACAACCGATTTTTCTCACTTGTGCACCGAACTCGTCGATATTACAGGATGTCTTGACCTTAGGAATGGACGATAACTTATCCAACCCGGAGATGAGAAACTCCTCGTCGATTCCATTCATCATGGGCATGGCAACCCCGGCAGCTGCAGCCAGAGGACCGAGAACCAATGAGGTCTTGTCTCCTACTCCTCCCGTGGAATATTTCTCGATTTTCGGACGAGACACGTCGGAGAGCTCGACGACCTCTCCCGAAAGCATCATTTCCTCGGCAAACGTAGCTGTTTCCTGAGCAGACATCCCTTGGAAATAGACCGCCATGACCCACGCAGCCTGCTGGAACTCAGGCATTTCATCGTCGAGAATCGAATCAACCAAGAAACGGATTTCGTCTTCGGAGAACTCTCCTCCGTCCCGTTTTTTCTCGATTAAGTAGGTAAAGGACGGTTTGGTGTTTTTTCGAGAATGTTGACTTGCCTTAGACATATGAGAAGCCTCCAGAGACTAGGTCTTATTTGTTTCGTGGGTAGTTACAAGGTCTTATTTACTAATCGATTATGATGCAGAATGTCGAGTTTTTTTTTGCTGATTGAAAAGACCGCTTGACGCTTTCCCTCTCAGGCGTTGGATAGCCGACCACATGCAAATTAGCTACGATTTGACCGGGGTGCTTGAGCGCACCCTTCGCGAAACCGCTTCTCGTACCGATGGATTCGACGAGAACTTCTCTCCAGAAATACGCCCTGCCGACCTTCGTTTCGGTGATTATCAAGCCAATGGAGTCCTTCCCTTTGCCAAGAAGCATGGCTTGAATCCCAGAGAAATGGCCGAAAGGCTGATGGAGGCACTGGGAAAGGACGAATCACTGGATGTAGATATTGCAGGCCCGGGTTTTCTGAATTTCCGCTTTACTCCGGCCTTTCGGTTGGCATGGATGCAAAAGTATTCAAGCATTAACGATTTCCGCGAGGCTTTCCAAGTAGGTCGTAAGCCCTTTCGGGTGGTGGTCGATTTCTCCTCCCCGAATACCGCGAAACAGATGCATGTGGGGCATATCCGATCTACAATAATAGGCGACGTCATTGCCCGCCTCCTTGATTTTGGTGGAAACGAAGTGACGCGAGACAATCACATCGGTGACTGGGGCACGCAATTCGGCATTCTCATCCTTGCAATAAAACGATCAAAAGCCGATCTCGACGATCTCGACGCAGACGGCATTTCCAAGCTTGAAGATCTATATCGCGAGGGAAACCAGTTGATCAGCGAAGACGAATCCTTACGCAAGGAAGCTCGTTCCGAACTCGTTAAGCTTCAGCAAGGGGAAAAGGAAAACTTGGCGATATGGGAAAAAGTGAATGCGATAAGCTTAGCCTCTTTTTCCAAGGTGTACGATAGGCTTGGCATCCGTTTCGACACAATCCTTGGTGAAAGTTTCTACCGGGACAAAGTGGATGCCGTCTACGAGGGATTAACCAAACACGCCATTTGCGAGAAAAGCGAAGGGGCGATGGTCGTCTTCCACCAGGAACACAAGCGTTTCGCCAAGCAACCATTCATTGTGCGGAAGTCCGACGGGGCCAGCAACTACGCCACCACTGATCTCGCTACCGTGTGCTATCGCACGGACGAACTGGGTGCCGAGGAGGTCGTTTACATAACGGACGGTCGCCAGCAAGACCACTTTTCTCAACTGTTTCTCACCACTGAAAAGTGGTTTGCCGCCGAGGGAAAGACGGTGCCACGCCTTCGTCACGTGTGGTTCGGCACAATCCTAGGCGAAGACAACAAGGCCATCAAAACACGGGAGGGACAACCCGTAAAACTTATCGATCTTCTCGACGAAGCTATTTCTCGGGCAAAGGTTATCGTTAGGCAGAAGAATCCCGAACTCGACGAAATCGAGATGGACAAACGCAGCCGAATCATTGGTTTAGGCGCCGTTCGCTACGCCGATCTCTCCCAGGATCGTACGCTCGACTATGTTTTTTCATGGGACAAGTTGCTTGCCCTTCAGGGTAATACCGCACCATACCTCCAATATGCCGTTGCCCGCATCCGAAGCATCTTTCGTAAATTGGAAATGGAACCCGAATCCGGCGAGGAGGATGCTTCCGCTCCCGTCACCGAGTCTGAAAACGTTCTGGCCCGAAAGTTGATTTATTTTCCTTCTGTTCTCGAACAAACTCAGCGAGAGCTCAAACCGCATCACCTCTGCGGTTACCTGTACGAACTCGCTACCGACTTCAGTTCTTTCTATAACTCCGACAAAGTGCTGGTCGATGAACCTGACGTGCGAGCCCGTCGTACGCTACTATGCGCCAGAACTTTGTTGATTCTGGAAACGGGGATGGACCTGTTGGGGATTGAGACTTTAGCCAAAATGTGAGGCGAATTT
>JACNJI010000500.1 GCA_014382645.1 Verrucomicrobiota bacterium
TTCCAGCGGTCCTTTCCGTAGGTGGTCCATCATCCTGCCAGGTGTGCCGACGACGACGTGAGCTCCTTGGGCCAATCCTTGAATCTGTCTCCTGTACTCGTCTCCACCGTAAATGGCGAGAGCTCGGAAGTTTTTCATCCTCTGACCGAAGGTTTCGAAAGCCTTTGCCACTTGTATTGCCAATTCTCGGGTCGGAGTGAGGCACAGAATCTGTGGCCCACCGGCCTTTGTGTCGAGGTTGGACAAAAGTGGCAAAGCGAAAGCGGCGGTCTTTCCCGTTCCGGTTTGGGCGACTCCAAGAAGGTCTCGACCTTCAGCCAAGTATGGGATTGCCTCTGCTTGGATTGGCGAGGGGGTTTCATAACCAATCGCCTCAATTGCCTCCCGAATCTCGGGAGACAATGGTAAATCGGAAAAAGTGGCAACGGCTTGCTCGGATGAACTGCCTGTATCTTCGTTATTCATTAGTCTAAAGATGCTTTTTTATACGGTGCTGACAGCCATTTCTGAACTTGCGGCAAATCATTTTGATAGACACCAATTGATTTTCCTTATCCACAAGCAGATGTGTATGGATAACTCTAATAATCATTTCTTATGACATGTCTCGTTGTAAATTACGAGGCTGAAAGAGAACTCTCAAAAAACATCCGTTTCCGTCACAACATCAGTTAATCCCATTCCTATCGAAAATAGGTTGCCAGAGACTTTGACAAATCGACTTTATGGACCGAAAAGGTAGCTCAGTCTTTTTCTTCCTCTTCGGCGTTTTCCTTTTTTGGCTTTGCCGCCTTTACAACGGTGAGATGAAGATGGTTGGTTTTGTTCACGAGGTAATCACCTCGGGATTTAGCGGTGAGGAAGGAATACGATGCGAGACTTTCTTTGGTGGCGTTCGTCTCATCGGTTTCGAACACTTGCAATTGAAATGTATGATTGACCGGTTTCGCCTCCTTTGAGGCTCGGAAGGTGATGGCCGCGGTTTTTGCCTTTGCGGAAGCGTTGGCGTCTTCGAGACTGACTCCTGAGGGGAGAGGAGGGGTGATTGCGAAGCGAAGGGGGAGAGAATGCCCTTGCTTGCGGTTAAGCGTAAGCTTTAGCTCGGTCGTCCCGTTGGCTTCTAGAACAAGATTTTGCTTGTCCACGACAACCGATAGCTCGGGCTTGGGTTTGGATATGTTAAGTCGGTAGCAGAAATTGGTTCCGCCTCGGTTGAACCTGTCCCGAATACGCAAGGTGTAATTGCCGTCTGCCGAGACCTTTAGGAGATACTCGGGGTCATTGGTGGGCTTTACGTCGTCCACTTCCTTTAGTAATGCTCCATTCGCTCGATATACTGCGAGTACGGGATCGGTGGGAAGGTGAAGCCGATGAGCATCCACGCTCACTAGCCATTGTTCCCCCTTTTTTCCGGAGAATACATAGGAGTCCACTTCGAGCTTCTCGGATAGAGTACCTTGGACCGTTAGGGGCGCTTGGAAGCGCCTACTCCCGTTGTCATCCTTAAGCTGTTCTTCGCCTCGGTCCGCTTGAATCGATTTCTTCTTCAACTCTCCCAGAGTTAGGGTGAGCCGGTAGGTCGCGGAATCGGAGCCGGAGAAACCTATGGCCGTAGCCGCGGGATGGGCCACGGCAAACAACTGGAGATAGTGAACTCCTGAGATTTTTGCCGTATAGTTTAAAATCGGATCCAAGTTGTGAGAATCGCTTGCGAAGCCGACCTCGTGACCATCGGGGCCCAGCATGACGAGGAATGGGTCGATGAGTGAACCGAGCGAGTACGCGTTTGTTTCGGCCACAAAAGCTTTGCCTTGTCGAAGTGCGATTCGAAAGAAGTCGGAGTCTCCTTTCTTTAGGATGCCATTGATGACAATGCCCGTGGCGGTGGCATTGACCTCTTGTGCCTGAGCAGTATTGTCGTTTGGTTCGGATTCGTTGGCTTCCTTGAGTTTTGAGATTACAAAGGTCCGGGCGTTGGTGGAGCCGTTTGCATCGAATAAGCGAATCAAGGCCGGATACATTTTGGCATCCTGATTGATGCTTACGGAAAGTAGGCCTTTTGTTTCCTTGGCTTCTATTTTTAGTCCATCGTGATCCGTCCACACTTCTGGAGGCCAAACATCGAAGCTTCCGATTGCCTTAACTTCTACGGTTTTACCCCGCTGACCGCCTGTGGGAAAGAGTGCATCGAGCTTTGGCGGAGTTGCTGGTAGCAGGAGTACTGAAAACAGGAGCGCCGGCACAGGCACTGGCAGACGCCAAAACATCAAGCGAAAAGTTCCTTGATGAGCCGTCCCTTGTCTATGAGTTGGATAGGGCGACCTACGGGCGTATGGAGAACTTGTGCGTGATCGATTCCCATTTTTGTGTAGAGGGAGGCGGCGAAATCCTCGGGTGCGTAAACGTTTTCGTTTGCGTAGTAACCCTTGAGGTCGGTTGCCCCAACTATTTGCCCTCCGGGAATACCTGCTCCGCCCATCATCACGGACATCGCGAAAGACCAGTGGTCACGACCTCCTTGGGGATTCACCTTTGGCGTGCGCCCGAATTCGCCGAGGCAAATAACGAGTGTGTTCTCTATGGAACCGCGATCGTGCAGGTCGTCCATGAGAGCTGCAAGCCCTTGGTCGAGCTTGGGCAGGGCTTTGTCTTTTAAGGTCGGGAAAATATCAGTATGGTGGTCCCAACCTCCGTAGTAAACGGTGACGAAGGGCACGCCCACCTCGGTGAGGCGTCGCGCTAACAGTAGACGTTGCCCAAAGTCGTTGCTTCCATATTTTTCTCTAGTTTTCTCAGGCTCACTCGAAATATCGAACGCGGCTTGAGCCTTTTTGGAGTACACCAGCTGGTAGCCCTGCCGGTAGAATTCGTCGATGCTGACGGCGGGGGCCTTAACGGCCTTGTCTTCGATTTGCTCCAGTCCGGCGAGGGTTTTGCGGAGTAGGCGGCGGTTGTCGGAATGAAAGCTGGCAATCCCCTTTGGAATGCTGACGTCTCTGACCTTGAAATTCTCATTATTCGGATCATCCTTAATCACGAATGGAGCGAATGGCGCTCCGAGGAAATTCGGTCCACCCGAGCGGGACATGCGGAGTAGGCTAACATAACTCGGCAACCCTTCGCGAATTCCGCGCTCCTTTGCCACCACGGAACCGAATGACGGATGAAAGGTGACGGACGCGCCGCAGCCTACGGGCACTGGGGTAGGGCGACCGGTCATCAGGTAGTGATTGCCCGCTCCGTGATTATTTTGCTTGTGGGCTATCGAACGCACCACGGTGTACTTGTCGAAAGCCTTGGCCAAATGTGGTATGTGCTCGCTGAAGCGGACACCGGGCACAGGGGTCTTTACGGTTCCGAACTCGCCCTTGATCCCTTCGGGGGCATCAGGTTTTGGGTCGAAGGTTTCGTAGTGACTGGGGCCACCGTCGAGCCAAACGAAAATACAGCGAACGTCTTTTATCTGGCTGCCTGCAGCTTTTGCCTCGGCGCGAAGGCGAAGGAGATCGGTCAGGCCCAGACCTCCCAATGCCCCCATTCCGACTTGAAGAAAATCTCGACGAGCCAAGCCATTGCAGTTCCTTTTTGAATTCCTCATATTTTATTACTAATGATTCAATACGAATTCGGGCGTGTTGATCAAGGCCCAGATTAAGTCTTCGGATGCAGTTTTTCTAGTGGCGTTTTCATCCTCAAAGGATTTTGTCGCAATTTCCCGTTCTTCCTCGGATGGGAAGCGAGCATACAACTCGAGGTAAATTTCCTCCACGAGTGCCTCGGGCTTTTTATCGCTTTTGGCGAGCGTGGCGGCACGTCCATTCTTATGTGAAATGCGGGCCTGGAGCTTTTCCGAATTCATTAGGTGTAGAGAGTGTACAATGGTGGGGGACGGGTCTCGTTCGCATGGTGCCTCCGCGCTGGCATCGGGCCTGCCGAAAACATCGAGGAAGAGAGAATCCACGCTAGTGTTCCAGACTGTCGTTGCTCGGGCGTCGGGGGGAAGTCCGTCGAACTTTTCCGAGATCCCCGTAGCTTGCACTACCGCTCCTGCCATGACCTCAGCGGCATATCTACGACGCAGAGACCTTGCGTAGTTTCGTTCGTCGCGAGCACTGGTCTGGTGGGTCACAGTGGCGCCCGGAATGACACGGGAGTTCCGTATGCTTGGCTTGGG
>JACNJI010000426.1 GCA_014382645.1 Verrucomicrobiota bacterium
GTGGTAGTTTCTACGGGATGTGGAGCGATTTCGGCGACAATGACTGGAAGTGGGACGTCGGATTCACTTGGTGGATCAACGATATTCATGGAATCTCGATCGATTACCAACGTCCCGCCGAGAAAAACATGAACTTCATCGGTCTTAAATACCTCTACTCTTGGCAGTAGTCCTGTTGGACTTGTGTGTTGAGCCACGCCGATCCACTTTTTGACGAGGTTCCCGACCGCCGAGGTCGAAACAGCCTCAAATGGGGTAAGTACGAAGAACGCGACATCTTGCCTCTTTGGGTGGCGGACATGGATTATCGCGCTCCCCCCGAAGTTATCGAAATCGCCAAGGATTATGCCGAGTTTGGGAACTTCGGTTATGGGAAACCATCGCCTGCTCTGCCCGAACTGGTTGTCGAGCGAGTGTCCAGGCTCTACGACTGGCGAATTCAGCCAAATTGGTTGGTTTGGCTTCCGGGTATGGTCTGCGGTTTCAACATCGCCATCCGAGCAATTGGGAAAGAGAACGATGAAGTTCTGTCTAACATACCCGTGTATCCTCCCTTCCTCACGGCTCCGGCGAATTTTGGCCAAAACCTCGTAGGCATTCCAATGACTCTTGAAGGAGAGAGGCACACCATCGATTTCGATGCCCTAGCGAGTGCAACTTCTCCTCGGTCCAAGACCTTCCTCTTTTGCCACCCTCACAATCCGGTGGGTACGCAATTTACTCGTACCGAGTTGGAACGCTTTGCGGAATTCTGTCTCCGTCATGATCTGACTGTTTGTTCGGATGAAATTCACTGTGACCTTCTACTTGATGAGGGAGCCACGCACGTGCCTTTGGCCGCCATTTCTCCGGAAATCGCCGATAAGACTATCACCTTGATGGCTCCAAGCAAAACTTTCAATCTGCCTGGTTTTGGATGTTCTTTTGCCATTATTTCCAATCCAGAACTTCGGCTCAGATACAAAAAGGCGTGTTCAGGGATAGTGCCCGACCCACCCGCAATGGGTTTCGCCCTGGCCGAAGCAGCCTATCGTCATGGAGAACCTTGGCGCCAACGTCTCTTGCATTACCTCAGAGCAAACAGAGATCTTGCGCTATCTCGACTGGCAGTCATTCCGGGCCTTTTCCCGTTCCCCGTTTCCGCGACCTATTTGCTTTGGATCGATGCCCGAGAACTAGGTGTTGAAAACCCGCAACAGTTTTTCGAAGATGCGGGCGTAGGGTTATCCAATGGGGCGGATTTTGGTTCTCCCGGGTTTCTTCGACTCAACCTAGGTTGTACACGAGCTCTTCTCGAGCAAGCGCTGGACCGAATGGAACAAGCAGTCGGTGCTCGTTGAGACTACCTGCCGTCTGAAAGTGACTGCAAAAGAACGCGAAGAAGGGATTCAGGACTTGCGTGAGCAAATCCGTGGGCACGACGAACTTTACTATCGCCACGCCACCCCTGAGATCTCCGACAGAGCATACGACAGCTTGAAGAACCTGCTTTCCGAGCTTGAAAAGAATCAATCGCAGCTAGATCTCTTCGACGAGCCCTCGAACGAAAATTCTGGCGGAGATCACGGCCCCGAGGACTTGTCTCCAAGCCAAACAATCGGCGACGACCGTCTGGACGCCTTTGAGAGCTATAGGCACATCGTGCCCATGCTCAGCCTCGACAACACTTATGCCAAAGAAGAGTTTCTGCAGTTTGACCAGCGCCTTCGAAAACTATTCGATCTCGAGTCGCTGTCTTATGTGGTGGAACCGAAAATTGACGGCGTGGCTATTTCCTTAACCTACGAAAAAGGAATTTTAGTGCGAGCCGTCACTAGAGGGAACGGAGTGGAGGGGGATGTCGTTACCCAAAATATTCTTCACATCAAGGCACTTCCCGAGAGAATTAAAGGCAGTGTTTCGATCCCTGAGCTCATTGAAATTCGGGGTGAGGTTTTCATGGCGCACCAAGAGTTTTTACGCATTAACAAGGATCGAGAAGCTGCTGAAGAACAACTTTATGCCAATCCCCGCAATTTGGCCGCCGGCACAGTCAAGCTTTTGGATCCAAAGGCAGCCCGCAATCGTGATCTAGGAATTGTTCTATATGGTCTGGGTACGTGCAAGCCCAAGGGCTTGTTTACTAGACAAAGCGATTTTCACGACGCCATACTCGACTGGAATTTGCCCACGGTTGAAAATCGTTGGTTGGTGGAATCGGCAGAAGACGCGTGGTCTGCCATAGAGAAGCTCGACTTGCTTCGGCATAAATACGAATACCCGACCGACGGTGCAGTGATTAAGCTCGATTCCTTCGCCATGCAGGTCGAGGCAGGTGCGACTTCCAAGGCTCCTCGTTGGGCCATTGCCTACAAATTCGAGACCGAGCAGCAAGAAACCATTCTCGAAGACATCCAAACACAAGTGGGGCGAACTGGGACCGTTACCCCCGTGGCTCATCTAAAGCCCGTGGTCGTTGCCGGGAGTACCGTTGCCCGAGCGACTCTTCACAATGCCGATGAAATCGCTCGCAAGGATTTGCGCATCGGCGATACGATCGTCGTCGAAAAAGCAGGTGAAATCATTCCGCAAGTCGTAAAGGCAATCCTGGAAAAACGTCCATCAGATGCGGCACCCTATTCCTTTCCGACAAAATGCCCGGAGTGCGAAACAGAACTAGTGAGAGCGGAGGGCGAGGCAGCTTGGCGTTGCCCCGGTCGCGATTGCCCCGCCCAGACCCGGGGTCGCATACAGTACTATGCCTCGCGAAACTGCATGGATATAGAAAACTTGGGGGAAGCTGTTGTACAGCAGTTGGTGGAACGTGGACTGGTGCGCGACGTCGCCGACCTTTACGATCTCGGACGGGGCGACTTCCTTCAACTCGAAGGGTTTGCCGATAAGTCGGCGGATAACCTGTTGGAAGCTCTTGAGGCAAGCAAGAAGCAAGAGCTCTGGCGATTAGTCTGCGGTTTGGGCATCAAGCACGTCGGTGCTACCGCAGCCAAGAACCTTGCTGGAGAGATAGGATCTTTAGAAACCCTTTCGAAGGCGAGCGAAGCTGTTCTTACAGCAATCGATGGTGTGGGCGAGATAATGGCCAAAAGCATTCGGGCTTATTTTGCCGATTATTCCAACAGTAATCGAATTCCGCGATTTCAAGAACAGGGACTAAATTTGGAGTGTACCCTTCTCGCCTCGAATGGGGACGCTCGGTTGATAGGCCAAACCTTTGTCCTGACGGGAACGTTGGAAATGCTAACAAGAGAAGAAGCTAGCGATAAAATCGAGTCTCTCGGCGGACGCGTTTCTACAAGCGTTAGCAAAAAGACCAGCTACGTAGTGGCCGGCCCCGGAGCCGGTTCAAAACTGGTCAAGGCCGAGAAACTGAAGGTGACTGTTTTGGACGAACTAGCGTTCCTCAAAATGATGGAAGACTAGTTTTTCGAGCCGTTGCCTTCGATAGCGATTGGTGCACTGGCATTAGCATCGGTCACCGATGTTGTGTTTAGGTCAAGTGCTTCGGATACGTTGGCATCGCTGATCGCTTCATCCGGTTTGGGCAACTCCTTGGGAGTGATGCCGAGAAGTTCTACTTCGAAGACGAGAACCTCGTTGATGCCGATAGCACCCGAACCTGATTCTCCATAGGCAAGGTCCGAGGGAATGGTAAGCTTCCATTTGGAACCGACTTTCATCAGCAAGAGAGATTCGGTCCAGCCCTTGATTACGCCGGTTATTCCGAAAGTGGAGGGTTCTCCACGTTCAACGGAGGAATCGAAGACTTCACCATCGACAAGGGTTCCATGGTAGTGAACCTTCACTTCATCATTTCGAGTTGGAATTGAACCATTTCCATCAACCAAGACTTCGTACTGCAAACCGCTGTCGAGAGTCACGACTCCTTCTCGAACTTTGTTATCCTTTAGGTGTTTATCTCCGCGTTCGGTATTACGCTTGGATAGAGATTCGGCGTTAGCCACGATGGCCTTGGTTTTTTGATAACGTGTCAGAAGCTTAAAGAGAGTGGAATTGCCTTCGCCCGAACCCAAGGAGAGTTTGTGCTTCTCAAAGGCCTCTTCGTCACCTTCCCTCAAGGCCAAGGTCGCCAAGAGATAAATGGCTTCGGACCTGTCGGCAGGAAGAGCGAGTGAATCCCCCGCAAGCTTCTCGAGTATACTTTGCCCATCT
>JACNJI010000384.1 GCA_014382645.1 Verrucomicrobiota bacterium
CGAACCCGGGCTAAAGGCCAAATACTACAATGCCGAGGGCATGAACAAGAGGAAGAAAATGCAGCTCGAGCGGATCGATCGACTAATCCGGTTCGACTTCGGCAAGGAAGCTCCCGCCAAGGGCATGACCCCGAAGAAGTTTTCCATTTATTGGGAAGGATCTCTCATGCCACGCGAGACCGGTTGGTATGAATTCTTCGTCAGGTCTCCCAATGGGTTCGCCTTACGAGTCAACAAACCCGATGACCTGCCGACCATTGACGAGAAGGTAACCGCAGGAAAAATGCGCGAGGCAAGCGCCAAGATGTTTCTTCTCGGCGGACGTCCCTACCCCCTTCGGCTTGAATACTTTAAATTCGACGATCCCAATGCCTCCATCGAGTTGAGTTGGAAGCCCCCGATCGGGGAAAAAGAAATCCTGCCCACGGAATTCCTCTTTACGCAAATGGTCCCCCAATCATTCGTACCGCAGCAAAAACTCCCTCCCGACGACTCCTCCCATGGGTACGAGCGCGGCATCCAAGTCGACAACACCTGGGACGAGGCCGTCACCTTCGCGAGTCTCGAGGCCGCCGAGTATGCGGGAAAACGAATGGATCGATTAGCCAGGACCAACGACAAGGACGATAACAGGAAAAAAAAGATTATCGAGTTTGCAAAAACTTTCGTCCGTTTGGCTTTTCGGGAGAAGCTAAGCGAGGAAGACCTTGCCTTCTTCGTCCAGTCGAGATTCGATGAATCAACGCCCTTACAGACCTCGATTGAGAAAATCGTATTGATGGCGCTGAAGTCTCCCCGATTCCTCTACCCCGAGTGGCAAGCTCTGGCGAAGAAGCAGAAGGACTCGTTCGTAGTGGCCAACCGTTTGGCTTTATACCTTTGGGATTCGATTCCCGATAAGAAGCTCCACGATATGGTCGATAAAAACCAACTGGTCAAGGAAGGGCAGATCGAGAGCCAAGCCAACCGCATGCTCAAAGATGCTAGATCGAAGGCCAAGTTCAACGATTTCATGCTTCATTGGCTGGAAATGGATGCCGGGGAACTACCCGCCAAGAGTTCCAAGGTTCATTCCAAATTCACTTCGGCCTTGGCATTGGACCTAAGACGCTCCCTCTTACGGTGGATCGAAAAAGCGGTTTGGAAGGAAGAGGTCGGATGGCACGAGTTTCTTAGTATGCCCAAAATGGAATACAACAAGCCCATCGCCGAGTATTACGGCCTTGAGTACCCAAAAGATCAAAACGTTTCCGGCTTTGTCTCAATAGACTCGTCCAAGCTCGGACGAAAGGGGCTTCACACTCATCCCTACCTACTCGCCAGCCATTCCTACTCCGACGACAGTTCGCCGATTCATCGCGGGGTGTTCGTAAGTCGTAAGATCTTAGGTCGCACCTTGCGCCCACCCAAGGAAGCGGTTTCCTTTCGGAACACCGATTTCGATCCCAAATGGACTATGCGTGAAAAAGTGACCAGCCTCACCAAACCGGCCAATTGCATGAGCTGCCACGATTTGATTAATTCCACCGGCTTCTCCCTCGAGGGCTTTGACGCTACCGGTCGTATACGGACGAAAATTGCCGACAAACCGATTGACCTCAAGGTTGTATACTTGGACGAGGAAGGGAACGATCAGCAATTGAAGGGTCCGGGGGACCTACTAGAGCAGGCATTGAAATCTGCCAAAGCCTCAAAATCTTTTGTCGAGGAGCTATGCAAGCACCTTGCCAAGCAACCCCACGCCAGTTATGGTGAATTAAAAATAAACGAACTCACGAAAATGCTAAACGAGCAAAAATTGAAAATTAGCTCTCTTTACCTGAAAATAGCTTTTCAAGCTGCAACCGATGGCTTCGAGTTCCAGCCTTGACCAACACTTATGACTCTCGATCCAATCAATCGTCGATCCGCCCTTAGGCAACTGGGACTCTCCTCGCTTTCGCTTCCCATTCTTTCCCAAGCCTCGAACCTTTTCGCCGAACCGGCCAAGAAGGGTGCGCCCAAGCAACGTCTGATCGTGATGTTCAGCCCGAACGGAACCATTCCCGATCATTTCTGGCCGGAAAAAACCGGGGACGATTTCGAGCATAAAACAATTCTAAAGCCTCTCGAACCCTTTCACGACAAAACATTGATCCTTCGCGACCTCCACAACAAGGTCCGGGGCGACGGAGACAACCACATGCGCGGAATGAGCTGCCTGCTCACGGGCATCGAGCTTTTTCCAGGCAACATTCAAGGAGGCTCAGACACCCCCGCAGGTTGGCCCAAGGGAATTTCCATCGATCGCGAAATTTGCAAGTACCTGCAATCCAAGGATGAGACCCGTACTCGTTTCGGCGCCTTGCATTTTGGCGTCGGCGTAAAAGACACCGCTGACCCTTGGACTCGGATGTCTTATGACGGGCCCAATCAGCCTGTCACGCCCTTGCCCGATCCCTATGAAGCTTATCGCAAACTCTACGGCAAGGTGAGGGAAAAGAAAAGGGTGCGCTCCGTACTCGACGACCTGCGAGCAGATCTGAAAAAGGTCGCCGACCGCCTACCCGAAACCGACCGCAAACTCTTAATCGAGCACACCAAGCTAGTCGACCGGATGGACAAGGAATACGCCGCTGGCAGTTCGCTGAACAACTTGGTGGTAAAGCCACCCGAGCTGCCCGAGGGCATTCGTAACCAAAACGAGAACCTTCCGCAACTGGGTCGCTTGCAAATCGATCTCCTGGTCAACTCATTCGTCAACGACTTTGCCCGTGTTGCGACCCTCCAATATACCAAATCCGTTGGACAAGCCAAAATGAACTGGCTGGATATTGAGGACGCTCACCACACGCTTTCCCACGAACCGGACAAGAACAAGGCCGCCTACGATAAACTGGTCCGTATCAACACTTGGTTTGCCGAGGAACTCGCCTATTTGCTGAAGAAGCTCGAATCCACCCCCGAGCCGGGCCAAAAGGGTTCGATGCTCGATCACACATTAGTAATCTGGACGAACGAGCTCGGCAAAGGAAACAGCCATACTCTCAACAACATACCTTTCGTCCTAATCGGCGGAGGATTCGGTTTCAAGATGGGACGATCAATATCTTGTAAAAACAGCGCCCATAACCGCTTGTTTTTAAGTCTCGCCCATGCCGTTGGGCATCCCCTGAAGACCTTTGGTAACGCCAAGCTCAGTGCAGACGGACCGCTGGACTTGGGCTAACAGGATTAGCAATTGTAAAAAGAGTGATCTCTAGTCCCTGCAATTAGCAGAGGATCATTCCTGCAGGAAAAGGAATACGCCCTTGCGATTGGATACCACGACGTCGATCTTCTTGTCGCCGTTGAAGTCCTCGGTTAAGAACTGCGCCCCGACGCCCGACTGGTCGTCGATCTTGTGGGGAACGAACTCGGGCGCCTTGCCCTTGGCCGTCTTGATGTCGAACCAGTAGAGCTCGCTAGCCTGCCCGGCCAAGGAAGGACGGTAACCGTGGGCGAAGAAACGGCGACCCGTGACCAAGTCCTTGCGCCCATCACCGTTGACGTCGACGTAGTTGGCCGAGTGCGTCTCGCGAATAAGCCCCTTGTGAAAAGAATTGGTTTCAAAACTTCCGTCTTCCTTTTGCTTGCACCAGTAAATGCCGGTGCCGTGAGCGGAGGTGCAGAGGATGTCGTTGAGCCCATCGCCATCGGCATCTAGGTGATACATGTCGGCCACGCCATCCTTCACGATCTGCTTGGCATGATAGGTCCACTTGCCACCCTTCCCCGACTTGTCCTTGGGCTGGGCCCACCATCCTCCTCCCCATGTTACGTCGAGCAAGCCGTCGCCGTTGACGTCAGAGGCGCCAAGCCCGTGAGCATATTGGTGGGCGGGCTTGGGTTCGTCTCCGATGACATTATGCGACCAGAGCTCGTTCACCTTTGAAACCTCGGGCACAGGCACCCATGCGATCTTGCCCTCGACACCCATGAGGAAGACCTTCTTACCATCGGCAAATAAATCCAGGTAGAGGCGGGTCTCCTTGCCCGCTCCCCCTAAAACCTCCCGTTTCTGCCACGCGCCTCCCTCCCTTTTTCTGGGGGGTTCCTATCCATTGGCGGGTGTTGCGGGTCAAGGGAATAACAGTCGGTCGGACCCAACCTCAACGCGGGAATACACCGGAGACCACGGCAAAGCC
>JACNJI010000531.1 GCA_014382645.1 Verrucomicrobiota bacterium
GGGTGTGCGTTGGACAGAGCCGTACGCGAGGGGAGATTTTTGTTGGGGCTTTCTTTCCGTTCTCCCCCGGCCCCGTGGTGGCCGGGGGGAGCCCGCGGTGCTGGATGTTTACGAGGGGGGTGGCCCCGTCGGGGGAGAAGGCGGCACCCGCCAATTCGCTTCCGCCTGATGAATTGCGGGCCAGTTTGTAGAACTTCCCCTTGGGAGTGACGCCGACCAAGTATTGTTTGCCGCCTCCGTCCTCGCAGAGGATTACGTCGCCCCACGGAGCTACGGTCAAGTTGTCGCAGTTGTCGACCACGTCCTTGTCGTTCGGTTCGGCGAAGAGTTCGAGTTCGTCGCCCTTCAGCTTCCATACCTGCCCGTGTTTCTTTTTTCCGCCATTGGTGCAGGTGAAGTAGATTCCGTCGTTGCCGTACCACATTCCCTCACCGCGAGCGAATCGAGCGGCCCCTGCGGCAAAGCCTCGGAACCTGAGGTCGTCCTTGGGGGACTCCACATCGTCGATATCCATCCATGTGACTGCGATCTTTTCGCCAAGCCGAACGGTGGTCTTTTCCCAGTTTCGGGTGTCCAGGCTCTTCTGCCCGGTTGCCACTAGTGCTTGGAGTTTTCCTCCTTGGGCAAGCTTGCCCGCAACCTTGGGAAGGAAACGGTAAATCAATCCATCGTGCCTGTCCTCGGTTTCGTAGACGTAACCGGTGTCGGGATCGACGGCGATGGCCTCGTGGTTGAAGCGTCCCATGCCCTTGAGCGGGATGGGGTCGGCAAGTTTCGGTTGGTCTGTCGCGGGTACTTCGAAGCACCAGCCGTGATCCATGGCGCAAAGTTTTCCCGCCTTTTCCACGGTTTCCTCGCAGGTCACCCAGCTATCCCATGGAGTTGGACCGCCGGCGCAGTTTCGGAGGGTGCCGGCGAGACTGAGGAATTGTCGGACCACCTTCTGCTTCTTCGTGTCGTAGACTACGGTCGATGTGCCGCCGAGGGAAGGCGCTCCCTTGCCGGAGTCGTACATGCGCTTGCGCAATTCATCTGTTAGGTTTTTGTTGCCGGAGCCGAATGCTCCACCCTTTGCTCCTGTACCGGCATTCACCTCATGGTTGCGCACGAGCAAGGTGAGACCATCCGGACCCTTGAAGGTCGCCATGCCGTCGGGGGCTCCGGGAAGGTTTAGGCCGTCGTCCATTTTTTCACCGGCTCTGCCGATGATCTTATAGGAAAAGCCCTTTGGCAGGTCGATTACGTCCTCCGGATCGGATTGGAGGTCTCCATAACCGGTTATTGCTTGGCTTTCTTTTTTGGCAGCGCAGGCGCTGAAGGAGCGTAGACCTGCGAAACCGATTGCCGTGGCCGAGGCGTTGAGGAGGAATTGGCGTCTTGCTTTCATGATATCTTGGTAATGGGAAAGGTGCTGGCCAGTACGACTTGTTCATCGATCTCAATGAGAATCGAATAATTGCCCTCCACTTCGAACTTGAGGCGTTGGATATCGTTGATGAGATTAATCCTGTGATGGGGGCCGGGTGACTCGAATCTCTTCTCTATGATGGTGCGCGGAGATTCGTCCGACATGGGAATACCGATCGTCATTTTGAGATCGTGCTTACCTGCGGGGAGGTCCGAGAAGGACAGAAACCAGATCATGCGCGGGTGCACCACGGGGAATTCCTTGGCCCGCAGGTTGGAGAAGATGCCGAGCAGGGTATGTTTTCCCGTTGCCGGATCGACGTAGACGGAATCGCAGGTGATCCATGCGAGAATTTGTGGTTTCGTTGACATCGACTTTTTAGTTGACCGATAGGCCACTGCGGACGAGTAGAGCATCGGGATCGGGGTCGCGCCCCATGAAGTCGCGGAAGAGTTCGTCGGCCGGTTTGGAGTTTCCCTTGCTAAGGATGCAGGTGCGGAAGGATCGACCGGTGTCGCCATTCATTACGCCTTCCTTCTTGAAACGGGTGAAGGCGTCCGCGTCCAGAACCTCTGCCCACTTGTACGAGTAGTAAGCGCAAGCATAGCCGACGGGACTGCCAAAGAGGTGACTGAAGCGGCGCACCATGCTGGGCGGTTTCGTTTTACGCTGTGCGACATATGCTTGCAGGAC
The DNA here is from genome assembly GCA_014382645.1 of Verrucomicrobiota bacterium. Taxonomy (GTDB): domain Bacteria; phylum Verrucomicrobiota; class Verrucomicrobiia; order Opitutales; family Seribacteraceae. Next base: position 2,102 of record JACNJI010000531.1, read on the forward strand.
TTCGTCGAGCGACTCGTCCAGATTGTCGTAGCCGGTCACGGACAGTTTTCGGTGTAGTTCCAAGTCCATCTTCCCAAGGCAAAGTTGTCGCATCATTGCATTGGCCGTCATGTAGTTGCGGGCTCGCAACATTTTTTGGAAGAGTTCGTCCGGGATCGCTTCACCTGTCTCATGATGGAGGGCGAAGAGATCGAGGCTGTCTCGTTCCCAGCACCAGTTCTCCATGATTTGGGATGGAAGCTCAACGAAGTCCCAAGCCACGTTCACGCCGCTCAGGCTCTTGTGTTTCACTTCGCTGCAAAGATGGTGAAGCAAGTGCCCGAATTCATGAAATACGGTTTCCACTTCACGATGGGTGAGGAGGGCGGGCTTGCCTTCCGTCGAGGCCGTCATGTTCCCGCACATGAGACCGAGATGGGGACCTAGAGCGGAACCGTCTTCCCCTGGTTCTCCGGTCTTCAAGAAATTCATCCAGGCTCCCGCCCGTTTGCTTTCCCGTGGATGCCAGTCGGCATAGAAGGATCCAAGATGCCTGCCATTTTCGTTGTCGTATATCTCGTAGAATTTTACTTCGGGATGCCAGACGGGGACGGTTTCTTTCTCGTCGCCATCAAGAACGTTGGCGGGTTGGTCGTCGAAGCTTGTTGAGCGTTCCTCAATGCGGAGTCCGAAAATATTGGAAACCAGAGAAAACATTCCCGAAAGCACCGAATCGATAGGGAAGTATGGGCGCAGTTCCTCTTCATCGAAAGCATACATGTCCTGTTTTTGCTTTTCCGCCCAATAGGATACTTCCCAAGGTTCCAGCAAACTGTTTTCACTTTCCGTTTTTTGTGCCTTGAATGCTTCCAGTTCTTTGTTTTCCCGGGTAAATGCTCCCGCCGTCTTGTCGCGCAGGTCGGAAACGAAGGCATCGGCCTTTTGTCCGTTCTTTGCCATGCGGCGAGAAAGCACCACTTCGGCGAAATTATCTTTTCCGAGCAAGGTCGCCTTCTCCAGTCGCAGATTGAGAATTTTGTCGATGACCTCGGTGTTTTCCCATTCGTCCTGCCAACCGACCTTGGTCGAGGCTTCCCATATTTCTTTCCTTATGGAGTCGTCTTCCAAGTATTCAAGGACAGGAGAGATGGAAGGCGCTTGCAAGGTGAAGCGCCAGCAGGGTTCGTCGCCCTCCTTTTGTTCCAACTTGTCTCTCGCGGATTGACGGGCGGCGTCCATGGCGCTGTCGGGAAGGCCTGCCAGTTTACTTTCGTCTCTAATGATCAAATCCCACGCATTCGTGGAATCGAGAACGTTTTCGGAGAACTTTTGAGTGATCTTCGCCAATTCTTCCGAGATGGCTTCCAACCTGTCGCGCTTCTCTTGCGAAAGGTCGGCTCCCGCCTCTCGGAAGTCGATCATGGTTTCCTCGAATAGACGTTTGTCGGTATCCGTCAGTTCTTTCGCTTCCTCCGTTTCCGCGAAAGCCTGCAAGGCAGACCAAATATCGGGGTCCAAGGCGATTTTTGCTTCGAAGGCCGAAACTTTAGGCAGCATTTCATTGTGGGCCACTCGAAGCTCGTCGGAATTGCAGACGGAATCAAGGTGCGACACCTTCCCCCAGCAGTCGTCGAGCCCGGCTGTTGCTTGCTCCAAGGCTTTCACCACGTTTCCGAAGGTGACTTCGCCTGGAACGAGGGCCCGTATGGCGGCAAGGTTCTTTTCGGCTAACTCGATCGCGAGGGTTGTGTCCGGCTCGATGCGGGCAGGAGTAAGTTGAGACCAATCGGGGTGAAAGGAATCGTCGAGGAAGGGATTGCTCATGTTGATTCGTTTACTTGTTATATAATAATGGTGAGATCAATTCACGCAAAACTGGAGGATGCGAGCGGCGGAGGTCTTTCCCTCGGCATTGCCTTTTTCGGAAAGGGTTAAGCTGAGGGTGTGCTTGCCGGGTTTTAGGTCGTGGGCGAATACAACGCTTCGCGGATAGTGTAGACCGCCGCTATATCGATGACCCAGCGTAACCGTGCCCTTTACCTTGCCGTCGATCTCGAATTTCAAGCCTCCCGCGTCTGGT
>JACNJI010000401.1 GCA_014382645.1 Verrucomicrobiota bacterium
GTAAATTGCCGAAGCTACGCACTTTTGCCGAAAAATACCTCCGCTTCATTCCGGATATATGCCGTCAAGACGGCTTGGGCTGGAGTTACGGACGTTCCGTTGGTGCCTATGGGCAATTCCATTGCATTAGCTTGATTCTTCAAGCCATGCGTGATCACTGGGTGCCCGAAGAAAAGATACCACTTTATTTAGATACGTTGCGCCGCCTTTTCCAATATTTCTTCGTTACCTATTTGGATCAGGAAAACGGACTTCTCATGATACGCGACAACGAGCGCAACACGGTCGAAAACCACACGACTCGGATGGCCAACTTCGATGCCGCTCGCTATCTATGCCAATGGTCACGGCTAGCCCGTGTGATTGGAGGCTCGCTACGCGTACCAACCCCGAATCGCTCGAAAACGGGTGGCCGATTCGTAATATTCGATAAATCTCACAAGAAAGAACACGGCCTGTTCCTCTTTCGGGACGAAAACGCCGGAATACAGTTTCAACTACCCCTAATCGGTCCCGGTGATCAGATTACTTCCGATTCGCTTGCCTTTCCTCATTGCCAAGGAATCTTCGACTGGCCTGTCAACAAATACCTACCCGTACTTTTGCCGGAACTTACTTTCGGCGATCAAGTCGTAATACCCTCCTACTACGGAAAAAATTGCGTTACGGGGATTGGCCCACGAAATTCGTTTTACCTACGCTTCGAGCAACCGGACTTGGTCCAAACAGACGGCACCTTCGCCTACGGTTTAGGTAGCTGCCAAGTACAATGGACCTTTGCTCCGGGGAAGGTCACTTCCGAATTCACCTTTCGCGTTAAAAACCCGGTAACGATGGACAGCATGAGATACGCTATCGTTATCGGCTCTCCCCACTCTACCTATCGCCTCGGCACCACCTTGCGCCAAGGCACAGAAGGCTTGAGACCCACTGTCGAAAAGGACGATTTCATGGCCGCTTGGGGCGATTTTGAAACCGTGACGGACGAATCGGAATACAGAGGCTACGCAGGCAATGTTCACTATGTTCAGTTTCTACGGCGAGAGCACCCTCTCATGATGCGCCCGGGCATCCTGTACAAGTTCCGGATATCGTTCGAACCGGACATCGCTTTCGCCGACGAATAATTTCATCGGCAACTTCTCTTTCATATTCCGGAAATTATTTGCCACACATGCTCTCCGCACGAGTCATCCCATGCCTCGACGTAGACGAAGGAAGAGTAGTTAAAGGCATACGCTTCAAGGAACTGCGTGACGCCGGGGATCCCGTATCCGTAGCACAAGCCTATGAGGAGCAAGGAGCCGACGAATTGGTATTCTTGGATATCACGGCCTCCAGCGATGAGCGAAACATTATGCGAGATGTTGTGGAACGCACGGCCTCGACTTGTTTCATGCCGCTCACGGTGGGAGGCGGCCTACGGTCAGTGGAGGATATCCGCCAAATGCTGCTTTCGGGTGCGGATAAAGTCAGCCTCAATACCGCTGCAATTGTAGATCCAAAGCTAGTTCAAGCCGCCGCCGCCAAATTTGGCAACCAGTGCATCGTCGTTGCAATCGACGCCAAAGCCGAACCCGACGGCACCAGTTGGCGCGTATACACACACGGCGGACGGAAACCGACAGATTTGGATGCGGTGGAATGGGCTCGCGAAGTAGTCGCTCGGGGAGCCGGCGAAATTCTTCTTACGAGCATGGACCGGGACGGCACCAAGATCGGCTTTGACCTAAAGCTCACTCGGGCCGTAAGCGATGCAGTGGAAGTTCCGGTCATTGCCTCCGGAGGTGTGGGAAAGTTAAGTCACCTCGTGGAGGGCATACGGGACGGTAAGGCATCGGCTGTGCTGGCCGCCAGTATCTTTCACTTCGGAGAGTACACTGTTTTGGAAGCCAAGCAGGCACTCGCCAAAGCAGGTATCCCCGCTAGACTTTAATGCCTTTCTAACTCTTGCGAACCTTTGTTCGCCCAGCTACTTCAGGCCAAGCTTCTCGTCTTGGGTGCTCTTCCATTTTAATAAAGCTTTGTTGCCCATACTATTTACATCGTCTCGACCATCCTTGGTCACAACAGAGCCGTCAGGGCCCAAAATCACAAGGAAGGGAATACCGCTGACTTCCATCTTCTTAACTAGTAAATTTGCAGCTATTGATTGATGCTTTACCGCTAGCCAAGGCATCATGTACTTCTTCATGTAGTTGGCTTGGGCCTTCTCGGAATTATCCGCGCTCACGAGCAGCACTTCGAACTTTTCCTTGTTGGCTTTGTGGAATTCCACAAGTTTTGGAGTAAAGGTTCGGCAAGGCGGGCACCAACTGGCGGAAAAATATAGTCCCACGTACTTTCCGGATAGAGTGTCCCCGGAAACGGCTTTCCCCGCAGCATCCAACAACTCATCGGGCAAAAAAACTTTTGATGCCTTTTCGCCCTTGGACTTGGCAGTAGATACCCCGGGCAGCAGGGCAAGACTAACCGTTATGGCAATGATGGAAAGATAGCGGCATTTTAAGTTCATGAGCATTTTATATTGTTTATAGAAAAATCAAAACAAAGGCGAGGTTGCGTGGAGTGCAAGCGGTTTACTGGCCAAACACAATATTAAGAAGCAGGAAGAATGCTCGAAAAATCGTCCAGAAACCGTTTTGAGACCCTATCCAATGTAAAGTTTTGCGCCTGCCCATAGGCAGCGTTTCCTATGAGGGATAGCCTTTCGGGCTTACTTAGGACTTCGATCATTTTGGCGCTCAGGTTAGCAACGGCAACACCTCCTCGATGATCAAAAACGAATCCCGTGCTGCCATCTTGAACAAAATCTCGGAAGCAATCCAAGCCCGAGACCAAGGGAGGGCATCCGCAACTCATTGCCTCGAGAGCAGCCAAACCGAACGTCTCTCCTCGCTCAGCCATCGAAGGGTAGGCAAACAAACTAGCACGACCTAACTCGTCGCGCAATTGAACGTCATCGAAAACCGGGTCTAGAAAGCGAATGGCTCCTTTTGCAGGTCCAACCAAATCTTTTAGGTTTTCCAGAAAACCTTCTCCTCCCCCACCCTCGCTCACTTTCCAGGGCCCACGAATGTTAAGTCGCCATTGCTTCCGCAGCTGTTCGGGTAAATCCGCAAAGGCCTTCACTAATTCGTGCAAACCCTTCTCCGGGTGAATTCGACCTAGGTAGAGAATCGTTTGCTCTCGACTGTCGTTTATAGGAGCAGGTTCTACCAAATCCCATGAAAGCGGATACGATATCGTCTTCACCAAATCCACCTTCGACGGAACCTCGCATCGAATCGCCGCAGTGATTGCCTCCGAAGGCGCCTGCAGGCGCTTCGCCCTCGCATATAAATTCATTTGCCCCTTCGGGTATCGCCCGACGTGGACATACAGAGCTCCACGGGATGAATCTCTAACCAAGAGAGGTGCCCAAAAGGCATTGGTAACGAGAATATCAGCCGCGGGCAGCTTCTTTCGAGCCCGCAAAACATAACGAAAATCTCTCCATTTGAGCAACAGGGAGGAGACCGGCGCCTCGAATCCGGAAATCCGCACATGGCTTACGCCTTCAATGGAATCACTGGCAGGCAAACCATCGCACAAACGGGAAACATGTGTTACCTCATGCCCTTCACGAGCAAAAGCCTTACCCAGTCTAAACCACGCTTTCTCAATGGCGCCACCTCTTATCGGCGGCACGGGTAGAAAAGCCCCTTGCAGGATAGTGATGCGCACGGAATCAGTTGCTTTTGACCAAGGTGGCGAGATTGCGTGCAGCCGTATTAATTCTGAAGTGCTTCTCGAAACATGGGCGAGCATTCGGAGCAAGCTCTGCAAAAGCAGGGTTCTGCCATTCACGCATCAAGGAGCGGGCACCTGAAAGGTCGTCCGTGGAAACTTTTCCGGCTCGATCGTCCTCCACCTCTCTCCAAAGATTAACTTTGTCAGTTATAAGCACAGGGGTGCCTACCGCCAAAGCTTCGGCGACAACCATACCGAAGTTTTCCTGATGGGAAGGCAGAATCAGGGCATCGGCTACTCGCAAAGCACCCCACTTCAAGTCATCGCGAATCATGCCCGCCCAAGTGATTCGGTCCGCGAATCTACCGGATGCTCGTACTAATTCTTCCGCAAAAAAACCATCTTCTTTTGGTCCG
>JACNJI010000478.1 GCA_014382645.1 Verrucomicrobiota bacterium
CAAGCCTGTGTCCAAGCAACCCGCCCCAACGGTTAAGCAACAGGACTGGCCCCGAGGCGACCTCGATAGTTTTGTCCTCGCTCGACTGGAGGAAGCAAACCTTTCCCCTAATCCTCAGTCGAGCAAGCGAGTCTTGATACGCAGAGCCTTTCTCGACCTGATCGGATTGCCACCCACACCTGTGGAAGTGAAGGCGTTTCTGCACGATTCTTCTCCCAGCGCTTTTGCCAAGGTGGTCGATCGCCTGCTCGATTCCAAACGCTATGGTGAACGCTGGGGCAGGCACTGGTTGGACGTGGCTCGTTACAGTGATGGCTTGGGAGGTTTCGGAGATGGTCAGGATTTGCCTAATGCTTGGCGCTATCGCGACTGGGTGGTGAAGGCGCTCAACGACGACATGCCTTACGACGAATTCGTTCGCCGGCAGATAGCGGGCGATGTCTTGAAGTCGAACAATGATGCTTTGGCCACGGGGTTTTTTGCAATTGGCCCTACCTACAAAGGAGACGGTGGCGATGCCGAAGCCACGAACGCAGCCAAGGCTGAAACTCTCAGTGACCGAGTGGACACTTTTTCCAGAGCCTTTCTTGGTTTGACGGTCGCTTGCGCTCGCTGCCACGATCATAAATTCGACCCTATCACAATAAAGGACTATTACGCCCTTGCCGGCATCTTCAACAATACGCGAATCACTACTGCCAACGTCGGGTCACCCGAGGAGTTCAAGGCATATAACGACGCTCAAGTCGCCATCAAGGCGAAGGAAACTGAAATGAGGTTTTGGTCGGACGACGTTCGTGAAACAGCCATGCGGCTTTTAATGCGAAATTCGGAAAAATACTTGATCGAGCTTTATAAATATCACGGTCAACGAACCCTTCTGACGGGAATTTCGGATCGAAACAAATACGCCACCGAAAAGGGATTGGATGCAAAGCGTCTTGAACTATGGGAAAGAACCTTGAAGGACATCCGTAACCGAGCCAAGTTCTCGCCTCTCGAGGTTTGGTTCGACAAGTTGCCAATGAAGGAGGGTACGGAAGCGACCGAACGAGAAATCGTTGCCTCGGCCAACCGCTTAACAAAGAAAGTGGACGTCGTGTTGAAGGCGCTTGAGGAGAAGGAGATCGAGTGGCGTTCCCAGATTGCCGCATCCGACAAGAAACCTGGTAGACCCAGAGGATCCAAGGAAGATGAGGCCTTTTTGAACCACCTTAGAAACGGTCCCTGCAAAATTGGCAATGTGAACGAGATGGGGGATGGTACCAAGGCCAAGCAGAAGGAGTATCAGGTAGCCCTGGACAAGCTGAAGAAGTCGTCCCCACCTAAGCCGGCTTCCGCCCACGTACTGGCCGAAGGCGGGAGTGGCGACATGAATGTCGCCCTTCGAGGTGATCTCGCCAAGAAGGGGGAGATTGCGCCACGGAAATTCCTTCGAGTACTCGCAGGCGACGATGCCGGTCCGTACACTGAAGGCAGTGGCCGTCTCGAGCTTGCCGAGTCCGTGGTCGATCCAACTAATCCGCTTACCTCCCGGGTGATGGTTAACCGGATTTGGCAATGGCATTTCGGTAAAGCCTTGGTGCTCTCCCCAAGCAACTTCGGTTCTCTCGGCGAAAAACCAACTCATCCCAAATTGCTTGATTGGTTGGCCAACCAGTTTATGGCCGAAGGGTGGTCGATGAAGGCTTTGCATCGCCGGATTATGCTTTCCGCCACTTGGCAAATGAGTAGTGCTCACGACGCCGTAAAGTTTGCTCAAGATGGCGACAACCGACTGATCTGGCGAATGAACCCGCGCAAGCTCGACGTTGAGAACTGGCGAGACAGCCTTCTCTTTGCGAGTGGCGAACTGGACGACACCATCGGAGGCCCCCCCACCACAAACATTTTGAATTCACCTCGCCGCACGATTTACTCCAAGATAAGTCGAAGCGGCGATAGGTTTGCGTCAGATGCATTCTTGAGACTCTTCGACTTTCCCTCCCCACAGTCCACCAGCGCTCAGCGTTCGGAAAGCATCGTCCCGCAGCAATACTTGTTCATGATGAATAGTCCCTTTATGGTTAAGCGAGCCGAAGCTTTAGCGAAAGAATTGAGTGAGCTCGGCGATCACGAAGATCGTATACAAGCTGCCTACGAACGCCTTTTTAACCGCCCGGTTGAACCGCCTGAGCTAAAAGCCGGACTCGCCTTTCTCGGGTCTCCTGAAGAATCTCCTGCCAAGTGGTCTCAATATTCTCAGGTCCTTCTTAGTTCTCACGAATTTCTGCAAATCCAATAGGCGAATATCATGAAGTATCGACAGCATCTCAGGGAATATCGCGCAGCAATATCGCAGCAAATGACTCGACGGGACGCCTTGTCGAAGATTGGGGCAGGGATGGGGAGCATCGGTCTGGCGGGAATGATGGGGCAGGGGAGTCTATCTGGAGCGACCGGTTCTTCACCAAATCCTCTCGCCCCCAAGGAACCTCACTTTCCCGCCAAGGCCAAACGAATAATACAACTCTTCATGCCGGGCGGACCTTCCCAAGTGGATACTTTTGACTACAAACCCATGCTTGCGAAGCACGCTGGTGAACGCCCCTCCATTGTTGACCGAAAGACCCTCCGAAATACCAAGCTTGGGCTGATGCCATCTCCATTCGGTTTCAAGCGTTACGGCGAGTGCGGCAAGATGGTTAGCGATATATTTCCCGAAACTGCTCAGTGCGTGGACGACATTAGTTTCATTCACTCGATGCATACAAATATTCCCGAACATGCCGGCGGAATCCTCATGACTAATCTCGGAGCCCTTCAGGCGAATCGACCAAGCATGGGGTCATGGCTCACTTATGGTCTGGGAGCGGACACGGACAATCTGCCCGGGTTTGTGGCGATGTCTCCCGTGGCCCAGCCACGCGGCAAGATCGCCAATTGGGGCAATTCCTTCCTTCCGGGAGCTTACGCGGGATCGTACGTCAATATCGGCCAAATGAAGCCCGACGCCATATTGAGCGACCTAAAGAACGCTTCTCTTGGTCGAGAAGATCAGCGCAAACAGGCCGACCTTCTTGCCAGCCTGAACAGGATTCACTTGGATCGCCTGCAGCAGGACCAAAAACTCGAAGCCGGCATTCAGGCAATGGAGATGGCTTTCCGCATGCAGTTTTCCGTGCCCGACGTATTCGACGTGGCCAAGGAAAGCGAAGCCACTCGAAAGCTATACGGCGACAGCCATTTCGCAAAAGGTTGCCTTATTGCGCGTCGACTCGTCGAGCGGGGCGTGCGGGTGGTGCAGCTCTCCCACTCCATTAGCGGTTACGATATCGCATGGGACACGGGTCACGGTAATATCGTCGATGGTCACAGAGACCTAGCCCAAGCGTGCGACCAAGGAATTGCGGCATTGCTTAAGGACTTGAAGAGTCGCGGCATGCTGGAGGACACGCTAGTCCTCTGGGGCGGTGAGTTCGGTCGCGCCCCGACGTCCGAAGGCGCTAAAGGGCGAGACCATGATCACTATGGGTATACCGTATGGATGGCCGGTGGCGGGGTAAAGGCAGGCTTCACTTACGGGGCGACCGATGAATTTGGTTGTTCGGCTGTCGAAAACCGCGTTCACGTTCACGACCTGCACGCCACAATTCTTCACCTGATGGGACTGGATCACAAGAAGCTGACCTACCGTTACTCCGGTCGCGACTACCGCCTCACCGACGTGCACGGTCAAGTCGTTCACGACATCATCGCCTAATTTCTTTTCAATCTCAAAACCTAATGGCCCGATTAAATATGGATGCTTGCTTGCCGTTAGTATATTCCTTCATTCTCTCCTTCATCCAAATCCATTGAACCTATGAACAACAGAAAACACTTTCTAGCATCGATTTTAATTTCCTTCACACTGGCTTTGTCCGGATGTGGCGGAGGCGACGAATCATCCGGGAGCGGAGATGCCAACGGGTCAATGGTCCCAAATACGGTCAAGGGCGTAATCGCTTATTCGCCTCTCACCTTATCAAACCCCTTCTTCAAGATTATTGGCGACAGTATCGAGGCGGCTGCCAAGCAGCACGGGTACTAAAGCCTGATGCACGGGCCCAAGGAGGACGTTCAAACCCAAGCCGCCCAGATCGACGGCGTCACATCGAATTCG